>CAYRFN010000155.1:0-9276 GCA_964423495.1 uncultured Desulfobacteraceae bacterium | reverse complement strand
CATTGCCCCTTTTTGACAAAGGCCCCTGTTCTTTCTGGAGAAAGTCCCATTTCATCTTTGATACACAAGGGGATATTTATAAATGCATCGGTATGCCCGGAATGAAGGAGTACAGCATTGGTAATGTATCATCATTTCCTCCGGACCTGATTAGTGATTTCCCTTCAGATCAAATATCCGGCATGGTATGGGAAAATGATATGTGTAGAGAATGTTTTTATCTTCCTCTCTGTCTCGGGGGTTGCCGCTTTCATGCCCTTGTGGAATATAAAGATGTGAAAAGACCATATTGTCACAAGGACCTTATAGAAAAGTGTGAGTTTCAAACCATAAAGAAACTTTATGGAGGTATACAGGCATAGCTTTTTTTAGGATAAAGAGATACATTTTTGTCTCAAAACCTGTAAGTAAGAGACCATGTCAACAGTGGCAAAAGAGAGAGATCTTGAAATACCGGAGATTTTCAGGGGCGCCATTGATTATAAGGATGATCCTGCGGCCTTTGAACTCGCCCAAAAGACCTTTAATGAGGAAGGCCTTTATCGCGCCATTGCCTCTTTTGGCCTGGACTGGTACAAAACCACTGGCAGGCGTGCAAGAGTTCTCGATCTATGTTCTTCAACTGGCTTATGCGCGCTGCGTGTCGCCAATGCGATCCCGCTGGAATCTGTTACTCTTGTAGATATTGACCAATCGGTCTTGTCAATCGGTCGGGAAGATTTTGATAAGATATGTCCTGTATACATCCATTGTTTGGATGCTGTTACCTTTCAAGTAGGACGACCCTATGATCTTATCCTCATGAATTCTGCTTACCACCATATTGAGGATGGGAGAAAAGTTGATTTTTTAAACAACGCAGCTTCATTGCTTGATGAAGGTGGGGAAATTTTGATTGGAGAGCATTTCCTTTCTCAATATAATAATAAAAACGAATACCAGGAAAGCGTGGTTACCTTTTACACCAGATTGATCGAGGAACTTGAAAGAAGAAAAGAACCTCCAGAAGTGATAAATATTTTACGAAAAGCAGGATTTTATTGTTGGGAAGGAGTTTATGAATATAAGGTTTCGTGGCCAATTTTTCAGAAGCATTTTATCCAAAGTGGATTGACAATATCTATGAAGAATATAGTGTGGTCAATTGCTATGCGGAACAGGCAATTCTCAGGTAGTTGTTCATTTGTTTATAAATAGATTTTTGCTCATCTAATTTATCTGCTTAGAATGGAAAAACATCTGCAACAGGTCTGTGGTAAAGCTTTTAAGGGATTGTTTGATTCTCCCCGGGAATTGATCCGAGAATTATATGCTTCTGAAAGTGATGAGAAGGGCCTAACGTGGGCCGGATGGCATCTTAAGCAGGCCGGTGGTTCTAGACTGTTAAAGAGTGTTTTATTCTTAAATATCCAAGTTCCTTCTCATTTCGCCCCAGGAAAAGAACGAGATGAACTCATGTATCCTGTTGCCTCGTTATTTAAATATCAAGAAGCAGTAGATAAACTTCACGAACCGGTCCTAGAGTCAAAAGGTTTATACAAGAAGAAAAAGAAGCAGCAACAATGGATAGGTTTATCTGATATCATGGATTCTTGGGATGATAAGCTAAGTCAAATTACCAATGGTATGAAACCTGGATATTTCTTTGTCTTTTTAAAGAATGATGCGGAATTGGTTTCCTGTATAGTAAAACATCGACTTTTTGAAGAAGGGAAGTTAGCTCTTATCTATCCAAACACTGAAGGGAAATTCTATCTGAGGTATAATTTTATTCCTACAGAATTGGATGTCGAGGAAAAATTTAAAACAGAGAATTTCAAGAGATTTTGGATTAGTGAGTGGGTTAAGGAATTTCAAGAGGTGGACAAGGACAATCTGCATCAGAACCTCCTTAAAGAATGGAGCATGTATCTAGGGTTGGAAAACCCTATCAAGTCAAAGGATCCTTTACGTGATTGGGTTGGGCTTTCTGCAGATTTCGACATGGACAGTATTCCTAATATCTATCAGATGGACTCGTATCTAATGTCGTCAGAGATATTTTTACGGGCCATCAAAGTGTGTAATAAATATCACAAAATTCCAGAAATCTCCGAGGCCATCATGTTCTACTCCAGGCCATGGCTAGATGGGTGGGATTTTAATTGGCATGCAAGCAAACCGGCTCATGCGCATAATGATGCCAGAAACATGAATGCATTAGCTAGTTGGATCAATCTGGCAAATGATAAGGTGGATCCTGAATCTTCAAAAGGCTTAACTTGTTATAATTCTGTATCTGGAGGTCATTGGGCCAATGTAATCAGAAGAATGAAGCCCTATCCAATTAAAGTAGAGGTTTTAAAGGCTGTAGTAAATAAATTAGGAATGAAGAATGCTATATTTAGTTGTGATGATAATGAACTTTTTACGTTACCAATTGTGCCAGCTTTGCCGTTCCTTGTTAGTTTAGGGAAGCTTTATCATGAGCTTAAGCCTGACCGGGTCATTTTTAGAAAAGCCACATCGGATGCTGAAGAATTGATTACTCCGGAAGGCAACATCAAAACAAGGCGCTATGAAGCTTACATTTTGACCATCGACCTAACAGAAATATGTAAGAAAGAGGGTCATCATCCTTTGCTCTTAAGTGATCGTTATGAGTTCGACCAGCACGGTGAAAAGCATGACGCAGTTCTAGATTTGAAATATTGTAGAACTGACGTGGAAGCTGGAATAAGAGATGTTGAACCTGCAAATTTATTTTTCAACGGGGCAAAGTCGCCAGTCGTAGGATTTAGGTTTTTACCTTCTATAATACAGGTCTTCTGGGATATCTATTAGAGCGGCGATTTGAGAGGACATATGGGACAAGGGAAAGCCTCCAAGGTGATTTTTTACAATAAGGGTGGTTTTGAGTTTGAAGATAGAATAAGCCGTTTTTTCAATAAATTGGGGTTTAAGATAGAATTCATTTCGGGATTCGATTTATTGAGAGAGCATTTGTCGCAACGAGAAGAGATTCTTATTGTGCACATCTCGGATGAGGACTGGAGAGAACTTCTCACCAAGGTGCCTGCCAAATCGATTTGCTTAAGAGTGTCCGAGGCAGGAATCGGAGGGCTTAGTACCTATCGGGAACCTTTTAAGACCAATAAAGGAGTTTTTGTTTTACATTTGACCATTAACCCAACAGCATTAGATGAGGAGTGGGAAAAGATTGTCCCTGTGATAACTGATCCTTTAGAATGTGAGTCTTTTATCGATGGAACTGGCCACAAAGGCATTAAATATTTCTTTTTGAGACAAACTTGCCAAATATCAGCAGTGTTTATAATTTTATGTCAAGGCTATCTTGCGAGCCATATCTCGGAGCCTGACAAAAGTCGCGGATGTATAAGGGAAGCAGTAGACAAAATGGGTTGGTCCAGTCTCGTTCAAACTAATAAGGAAATAGTGCGTTTGTCATCTATGAAAAAGGAGCGAATGACAGAGTCTTTGCGTTGGCGACAATTGTTCCAGGAGTTCGATGATAAGGATTCATTGCTTGATCAGATTAAGAATGAATTGCAAGTTGCAGAGGTTCCAGAAATACTAGATGAATTAGCCGATGAAATTTTTAAAGGCGATAAGTTGAATGATCCCGAACTAATCGCTGAGGCATACTTGAATCTTGTCAACAGGCCGGAATACTAAAGCCATGACCTCCTCCTGGCAAAGTCTCCGAGCAGAGTTTAATCACAATTGGTTTATTCGATATTTAAATAGATTGGATGGTTTCATTGCCAGAATCGAGAAATCCAACCTTGATGAAAATCGCTTATATGATTTCCTGAATACAACGTTTACAGAATGGAGAGATCATCGAGAGGATGCTCATTGGCTGATTGACGATTTCATTGATGAAATGTCTCCGAGGCGGCTTTTTGAAGATCCGCCTTTGAGCAGATGCAGTGATGAAATGAAATTTTGGCTCAAAGACTTAGTGCACCTCCTATGGCTTAATAGGTATCCGATACATTCTTGGTTGCTGGCTGCCAAAAAAGGTCTTGAAAAGGCAGATCAAGAGTTTCAGGTCATTACCCACAACCTCGGCAAGAACAGCAGAATAGAGATTGGTAGAGTCATTGAGCAACTTCCAGCATTTCGTAATTTCAGGGAGTCTTGTCTGGAGCTTTCAAAGGCCTTCAGTAACCTGCCGGGGGACTATTTAGTCACATGAAAAACATACCGAGGATACTTATAATAGACGATGTTTACGGTCGGGTAAAGAATGGCCGAAATAAAGATCGTGATGATCTTTGTTTCAGCCTTGATCTGAAAGATATTACTGGAAACTGCCTCACAGAAAAAATTGAGGAACCCATAGCAGAGGCTGTTTTTTGTAGCGGCCAGATTGAAAAGGGCGGGGTAGTGGAGAATGATGAGTCAGGGACACTTGAAACAATTAACAAAGGCTGGATAAAGCCGCCGCGGTGGGCTCTGGTCTTGCTGGATCTTCATTTTCAAACCGGGCCTATCGGCGAGAAGGGGGAGCCTGTTGGGAGAGCAGAAGATAACGATCCCGATAGATTCTTCGGTCTGGAACTTTTAAAATCCATCAAAATGGAAGGAACTTTAAATGATTTGCCGATTGCTGTGTTCTCAGACAGAAAGGAAATGAAGCGGATTGAAAGAAAATTAAACCTTGAAGGTGCCTTGTACCCCCTGGATAAGAGAGATCTAGACAAAGAGAAACTGCAAGAAATTCTGACGGAACGAGGACTTTTTGAGGATGACACCATTATTGGCCGTTCAATAAAGTTTTTAAAAAGCCTAAGGCAAGCCAGACTGCTTGCTCGCAGTGGAAACGCATCCATTCTTATCTCCGGAGAAACTGGAACCGGCAAAGAGCTTTTCGCCAATGCCATCCATAGCTTCAGCCCAAGAAAGGATAAACCATTTGTAATTGTTAATTCCAGTGCTCTACCCGAAACCTTGCTCGAATCTGAATTGTTTGGGTATGTCAAGGGGGCTTTCACCGGTGCCAATAGAGATAAACCTGGTAGATTATCTGTGGCGCAAGGTGGGACCCTTTTTTTGGATGAAATCGGGGATATCTCACCTGCTCTGCAAGTGCGGCTTTTGCGCGTAATACAGAACAAAGAATTTGAGCCGGTTGGGAGTACAGGGCCTCGGAAGGCGGATGTACAGATCGTGGCTGCCACAAACAGGGATCTTAAGGGAAAAGTGGAAAAGGGGAAATTCCGTGAAGACCTTTACTATCGCTTGAGCGCCCATGTCATTAATCTATCCCCTTTACGAGAAAGAAAGGAAGATATTCCGACATTGGTGGATTTTTTTGTAGAAAAATATAGCAAGGATCATGACGCTAAGACTGAAAAGGTTTCCCCAGAGGGGCTGAGGTCCCTTATAGATTATGACTGGCCCGGTAATGTCAGGGAACTCGAGAACGTCATTCAAAATGCAATCCTGAGATATCGTGGCTATAAGGTTTTAGAGGCAGAAAATCTGAATCTGCCGGTAGATTCAGGAAAAAAGGCTTTTCCAGCTTCACCTGTTGACACTAAAAGACTTAATCGAATTGGAGATATGCAAGGTCTGGGCGAGCTTATTTCGGCTCTGGATGCGTTTTCATTCGAATCCGTGAGAGCAGAACATCTAATAGGAAAACTGCCGGCTATCCAGCGTTTTTTGATCATGTATCTGAAAGCCGCTATTGAGAATACGAGAAGAAGATCTCCCAAAAAGCCGAATGGCGAGATTAAATATCACCCGGCAATAAAGAATATGACGGGAGACGAGAATCTTACTGCCCCTCAGGCGGCCGATATGATGAAAAGGATTATAAATGCCTGCCGTGAAGTCATTGAACCCTTCAAATCAGACCCGAAGGTAAGGGAAATCTGTGAAAAGGCCCAAACCCTTCGTCGCTCATCAGGTCGAAAAAGCACAGCTAAACGGGGACATTAAGAAAGCCAGACTATGTGAAAACGTCATGACCAAAAAGATTGTTATTTTTAGTAGATTCGGTGAAATTTCCGCTGCCCTGGCTCAATTCTTCAACTTATTTGAGCTTGAAACTAAAATTGTACAAAAAGCAGAAGAAATATCCATTGTTGAAGTTATCAGAGGCAGGGGAAAAACCGGTTATTTCGTCGTTATAGCTCTTGATAAACCTTATGAGTGGTTGAAATGGATTTACCAAATCCGATGTGTTGCGAAATTTAGAGGTCCATGCGTTTTCATTTCTAAAGAAGAAATGGAGGAATTAGAGCCAGCAAGATACCAGCAACTCTTTAAAGGCTTCATGATGATGCACCAGGGATATTTCAGTTATTTTAGGCTTTTTGATCCTTTGAAGCAGATTTTAGTAAATGATGAAACTACGGCATTAAGGCCTTCCATTTCATACTTCCGGTTTCGGCGGATGCAGAGAAAAATCAAGGGACTTTATTTACCGACAAAACACGGTTGGGGGACTTACTAATGAGTAAAGATCGAAGGTTGGTTATCATCGATGATCAATTGTTCAAGGTATGTGAAGGTCAAGAAGCAAATAATAAGATAATTGAAAAGCTTGGAGAACGTCACTATAAAATTGTTGTAGAAGACGAGCAATTGCAAGAGCTATTAGGCGATCTACAGTTTTCTGAAAAAATAGGCAAATACCCGCCTCTTCACTATATCTTACAGCATGCTGCAAAGGGGAATTTTTATGGATTAAAAGAAATCCTTATTCTTGATTTAGATGAAAATATCTCTAAAATTCCCTTCTTTTTTGAGACAAAGACATATAAAGACGAGCCTGTAACAAACTCAGCAATCCTATTAGACATTTATCACGAGAGGGACCAGTTTCCTACAGGCTTGGACATTGCGGAAAGCCTGGATCAAAGCCCATTCACCGATAGGATTGCATGGCTGAGTGTCACGGGAACGCTTTCTTCCGATTATAAGCCTTACCCCCTGATTCGTAAACGAGAGATTCCACCTACCGATAAACACCAAAGAAAAAACGAACATAGGGATACAATTTTCTTATGGTGGGCCTGGCTCTTTGGTGACTTTAAATTAGAGGATAGTAATGGTTCCAAATTGAGTCCCAGAGAGATAGTTAATAATTTGAGAGAGGAAGTCCTTGTAACAATGGACAATATTGAAGAAGTCCAGGAGGGTTTTTACTTAAAAAGCGGCAAAAGTGCGCGCAAAGGAGGACTCGCCGGTAATCTTCTTGAGCCTGTAATCTGGAGAAAACACGAGGGTGATAAGAAAGGGGAAATTGTCAATGCCTTATTAAAAGTTTCCGGAAAGAATGAGGCATTGAACTCTGAAATTGAATTTATCCAGTCAATGAAGGAGGAAATGAAATTTCCGGAATTGCTCCATCCATGCATCATTAATGAAGGACAGACCCATACCTATTATTGCATGGAGAAAATCATAGCAGAAAACTTTTCCGAGTTTATTTTCGAAAAAATTGGTTTTTCACGCACGTGTTCTCGGTTAAAAGAGATATGTAAAAAGATCTCTGATTGGCAAAAATTGAGTTGGGAAACTAATAATTATACAGAAATAAATATAAATGAGGGTATAATAATAAGTCATGTCAGAAATATAAAAAGTAGGATATTGCAGTGGATCGATCATAATACATTTTATGAGCCTTTGATTTATCCAAAGAAATTGATAATAAATAACATGCAGTATTTCAATGCGATTTACCTTTGTGATCGCATAGTACAAGCAAAAGACAGCTTAAAATCGCTGGAGCCGAAATATACTATAGAAATCCACGGGGACATCGTCGCACAGAATATCTTTATAGATGATAATGAAATAAGATTAATTGATCCAAGGGGGAAAACGGACGATTATCTTACAGATTACATCAAGTTGTTTTCATCTTTCTCAGGACAGGGACATATCGAATACCTGGCGAAAAAACCGGATAGTAAATGCGCACACTTTTATGTGAATGAGGGGATCAATCCTGATGCCTGTTACTATGTCTGTTCCCCATCACTCGACGATCCGGTAGGAATAAAGAGTTGCCAGCAAGAAATAGTACAGCATCTTGAGGAGGAAAAGAGGGATGTGAATAGTATTTATAATAAAATTGAGGAAGATAAAGACAAGTGGAGGTATCGTTTTCTTCTGGGGTTGGCAAGGCAATACCTGGGGGCTCCTCCTTATCGCGATAGTGCAAGATTCCATGACGAAATGAAGTTTTTGTATTACCGTGGCGTGGAAATCTTAAATGAGTTTTGTGAACGAACGAAATTGATTGAATCTCGAAAACGTATATTTGAATAAGCTTGAGCTTATACATAACTTTAGAAGCATACTCTTGTCGATAAGATAGCTTTGTGTTTTAACCCTGGTGGCTATAGATTTTCTCTCTGTGAAAGAGGCAGTATCAAATCTGATACCTTCCGTATCTATCGTTCCATTGATCAAATAAGCCTTAAGTCGTCCCTGGTCTAAATTTTTATCCAAATATAGATAAACTTTAACATTTCAGAATGCGAAATTCTTCGTAATTTTGCTGTGTTGTCGCTGATTATGCAGTTGGCATTCTTGGTGTGATGCGTTCTGGCACGTCGATTGCTCTTTTAGCAGGCAACCCATACGAAAAAACCTGAAGCGCCAATAAGGCAACCTTTTAGAGAAAGGGGACGTAGGGCATGGGAAGAGGATTCATAACAGGTATCTTTTTCACGGGCAAAAATCGTCGTGATTGCCGTCATTGCACATTCACGTTTAATGAACTCGAGAGAGGGGAAAAACGATACAATAAACATGTGGAAGAGGTACGGAAGGAAGACATCAAAAAAAAGAGGGCCATGACCATAGATAACGCGAGAAGTTTTGCCTAAAGCAAAGATCTAATAATTGATCAATTCATATAGCCCGGGTTTTGTCCCGGGCTTTTTATTGGAGGTGATGGTTAAAGAAGGGGCTGACCACCCGGTGAAGAAGGAAGTGAGTTTGGTTTTGACAAAAAAGTGATTATACAAATGGCCCTAATTTTAAGGATACCAGGGGTCGGAAAGGAGGAAAAACATGTTTAACCCGAGCAAAGGCCGCTCCATGGCTTTGTGGAATCAAAACTTCGATTGGGAGCATTCCCGAATTCTTACCGATTGGGGGTTACTAATTTGACGTTTGGCCCCTTTGACTTCCTCCCTAGACGTTCCTGATCTATTCGCCTGTACTTTGCTATGATTCTGTCATAGGTCCCGTTGAATTTTGCACACCTCAATTTCAAGATGTTATTTGCATTGGTTGGATACC
>CAYRFN010000154.1:0-9291 GCA_964423495.1 uncultured Desulfobacteraceae bacterium | reverse complement strand
TGACCAAAAAATGAAGATTAATTATGTCCTAAATCGCGATGCGAAAATCGCTGTTAAATAATCAAATATAAACATGCTGGAATAAAGTTATTTGACAATTTAAGGACGTCTCTCAATGCAAAAAGTGACTTCGGGCGATCTCTCGAAGGGGAAAACCGGTACACGTTAAATGACTGATGACATATCTCTCATTTTCTGTAAGATGGGTATAAGGCATGACAGGCTCCTTCTGGGTGTAAGGTTGGTTGTGCTTCCTACACTACCAGAAACCCTGTCATGTCCTTTAGGTAGTTCACTTTGAATTAGAATTCATCCTTAATGGTCTAGACATAATTTTCTAATATAATAAAATGCTCCATGAGTCATCCGGAGATTTGACCCTTTTTTTTTGTTAATGATCCCATGGTTCAAAAAAGCAATTTCCTGTCAACTTCTTCAGGTACGGGAAGCTGTGAGTCCAAATTGAAAAAGGAGAATAACAATGGCTTTTGATTTAGGTAACAAGAATATACAATCCGCGTCCGACATCTGTGATTTAAGAGGAGCTCTGGCCTTTCTGGCCCAACGGCCCGATCAACTCATCGTCTGCAAGGAACCGGTGGAGCCCGAAGCAGAGCTGGTGGGCGTCTACAAGCAGATCGGCGCTGGCCCTGCCGCTAAACCGCCGACCCAGGCCGGTCCGGCCATGCTGTTTGAAAACGTCAAGGGCTACGATATCCCTGTAGCCATCGGCGTGTTGGCCAGGCGGGATAGGGTTGCTATGATGTTGAGCAGCTCGCCCGAAAGGTTGACGTTTGATCTGATGGAAGCGCTGGAGCACCCCATCAGCCCTGTTATGTACGATGGTTCAGATGCGCCCTGTCAGGAGGTGTTGCACACAGGTGACTTTGACTTGCGTAAGATGCTGCCGGCTCCAACCAATACCGAGCTGGATGCCGGTCCCTATTTTGGAATGGGCCTGCTGCGGGCCGAAGACCCTGAAACCGGCGAAGCCGACGTCACCATACACCGCCTTTGTGTACAGGGTCCGGACAAACTGACCATATGGTTCACGCCGGGCCGGCATATAGACGCCTTCCGCATCAAGGCCGAGGAAAAGGGCGATCCGCTTCCCCTGTCCATAAGCATGGGCCTGGACCCGGCTATTTACCTTGGCTCCTGCTTCGAGCCCCCCACAACGCCCCTGGGCTTTGATGAACTCGCCATTGCCGGCGGCCTTCGGGGCCGGCCGGTAGAGCTGTCCGATTGTGTCAGCGTCAATGCAAAGGCAGTGGCAAGGGCAGAAATAGTGCTCGAGGGCGAATTGCTGCCGAATGAGCGCATGGCCGAGGACATCAACAGCAAAAGCGGCTATGCCATGCCCGAGTTCCCCGGCTACATGGGTGAGGCCAAGCAGAGCCTGCCGGTGATGAGAGTCACTGCCATAACCCACCGAAAGAACCCCATTTTGCAGACTACCATGGGCACAGGCTTGGAGCACTGCAACATGGCCGGTATACCTACCGAGGCCAGCATCCTGAGGTTGGTGGAAAAGAGCATGCCCAACAAGTTGCTGAACCTATATTCCCATCCGGCTGGTGGCGGAAAGCTCCTGGTGATCATGCAGTTCAAAAAGGAAATTCCGGCAGATGAGGGACGGCAACGGCAGGCGGCACTACTTGCCTTTGCCGCTTATCATGAGCTCAAGCATGTGATCCTGGTAGACGATGACGTTGACATCTTCAATTCCGATGAAGTTATGTGGGCTATGACCACCCGCTTCCAGGGCGATGTGAGCACGGTATTCGTCCCGGGGGTGAGGTGCCATCCTTTAGATCCCTCCCAGACTCCGGGGTATAGCCCTTCCATACGGGACAAGGGTATTTCGTGCAAAACCATCTTCGATTGCACGGTGCCCTTCGACCTTAAGGGCCAGTTCAAGCGGGCGCCTTTCAAAGAAGTGGACCTCAACCGCTTTTTCAAAGCATAAAAGGGTCACCCACTAAAGGGCGAGTTAGTTCTTAACGGGCTGTTGCCCAAATTCTTACATTAGGAGTGCTTGCCATGATGGGGCGTCAGGGTGATTATCAAAACAAATTGTTTATCACTGGGTTCAATCTGGATAAACGTGTCCGCAAGGACCACATCCTTAAGAAGAGTTTTAGAAAAAATCGATTTTCATTTTATTTACGACGAAGTCAAGGAGACTTATGGTGTCAATGGCTTGGAAAAATTATTTCCACCAGATAAAGTGAAAACCAGGGAAGAGAGGAACGAGGCAATTCAAAAAGCCTATTTTGATTATGGCTATACCTTCACCGAAATAGCCAGACATATGGGGCTTCATTATGCGACCGTCGGCAGGTTCATTAATAAGGCAATGTTATAATGCAAAACCTGACACCAATTTTTTAGCATAAGGCGGTGAAGCTGTTATATTGTATGGGAATATCAGTATTGTGATGATGGGAGAGTGATTAATGACGAGCGGAGTAATCCTCAAGGACTGTTTCAAGAATCAATTCAGCTATAAGTTCATCATCTGGTTTCAAATTATATATTCCGCTGTGCGATGGATCCGGAGGTTCATCCTCTTTGGGATCATGGAGAACTTCAAGATTTCTTCTATCTTCACTTTCTGTTAAGACCTTTTCGCGAACCTCACCAACATTTAGGACAGCTATTTTTGCATTCGCACCAACCCTTCTAAATTTAGTGGCATAAATATTTCGAATTTCAATGATTTCGTTTTCTCTGTTTGGGCAGTTGAGACATTCCAACCAATTTACAGATAAACTTTCTTCGCCTGATCGCAACATGAAAGCGGTGGCCTGAATTTGCCCATCTGGGGCTTGTGTAGGTTTACAATATCGGGCAATATGGTTTGAGTTAGGGACCTTATCACCTTTCATTATGTAATCCATTCCTCTATACGATTAGGTATTACTACAGTTTCCATAAGAATATCAGTTGTTGTTACACCGGAAATCCTGGTTATTCGTGTAGGATGCCTATTATTCGGTTCGAAGATAACAAAGCGAGCATCACCATTTGGCAGAAAATGCACGCTGAACAATCGATTCTGTTCATACCTCCATGAAGCATATATGTTATAGTCAGGAGTTAAAGAAATAGTTGGGCACTTTAGATTGGTATGTGAGCGAAGAAAATCAATAAAAGTTCGAAGAGACATAGCCGACATTCCAAGACTTAGAGGATCTTCTTCCTTTGCATCATTAAACAATGTAAGAAGCTTATTTGCTAAATCGTCCTTATAGGGAATGGATATTAATATTTTAATCTGGAAAATTATTTCACGTACCTGATCCTCTTCATTTTTAAGTAAATCCGCTTGTGTAATCGGGTTTCTCATACCAAGCCAAAGTCCTATTAGAGTGCTAGAGTCTTCTTGGTTAACTAACGCCGTTCTTGTATAGTAAGCATCTGGTATTGGGGGTTCTTTAATATCCCATGCACCAGAATATTGATAATCGCCCGGGAAATAATCTTCAATTGCCTCGTTTACACATGCCATTCTGGCTATTACTGGCTTAAACTTTTCAGGTATTTCATTCAAAGCCGGTTCAGGCATTTTCTTCTCGCTCCCAAATTTTTTGAATTTCAGGGGTTGTTGAATCAGTAAAACCTCGGACTATCCATTCCCGTGCTAAATCAAACCATTCACGAATACCCTTTATTCCCGCTGATTCGTCAATGCCTGTTGTTTTCAATTCAAGAACAAGCAAAGGAACTTTGTCTTCCGTTCGTATTGCGTGCTTTAAACTAATGATTAAACGTCCCTTCTCTTCTGGCAAAAGGAACTCCATATGCCAAGCAACTTTTTGGGGTTTAGGTAAAAAACGCCCATCTTTATGGTTCCAAACAAAATCAGAAAATATTCTCGGTAAGTCATCAATAGTATTCCAACCTTCCCCTTTTGGTATATGATTGATATAGGTAAGTTCACATTCGATTGGTTTAAGCTCGCCAAACTCAAATTCATTAAAAAAATCCACGATATTATTCATCACAATTTCGAAATTTTTAATGACGTGATCATATCGGGGGTATTCTCTTTTCCTGCGTCTCCAATTGTAATAAAATCGATCGGGCTGAAATTGTACTAATTGATCATCCGATTTGTTTATAAACCATACTCTTGGTATGGGCACTCCTGTCGCCAAATCTATCTTGAGTTCACCTTTAGCTGATGCGATCGGTGGGGCATGTTGGATAACTGGATAATCAGCTCGGAATTTTTGCCAAAGATTACCGATATGGGGTATGCGAAGCTTATCAGGCGTATGAAATCGTACCCCACAAACAACTTCGTTAACGGGCGGATTTTTATAACTTGGAAGAGAGCCCAATGGTAAGGAACTTGCTACTGTGTGAACCATAAAAGGTATTGCCCCTTTAATATATGAAAGTTACATTAAAATATATTAATTGATACTATTGACGTCAATAAAAAATCTATCGCCATATGTGGTAGTTGATAAAAATTTCTTTTTTGGGGAAGGAGTATATGAAAATTGGCCTTGTGTGTCAAATTAAATCCCACCTCATGATGTTGTAGTCTGTCCTTTTGGGATGAGTTGATTCGTGATAAGCTAAGGAGGTCGAGCAAAAGAGTAAGATGATCTTGCGCAGTTTTTAGGGTACTCCTTTTATGACCCATCCTGTTCAAGAATACAGGATATCAGGCCGTCCTGGTCTTGGATCAAGAAATAAAAAAGTGAAGAACATTCCCTTTTATGAATTTATAATAAGTATATTATATTGTCAATAAATAATTTATATTATACTGTAATATTATATTCTCTATTAAATTAAGATAACTTAAAGATTTTATAGCCCTTGAGAGGTTTTGGGCAACAGGCCGTGAAGATTTGATCTCAAATTTTCATTTTAAGGCCTCAAAGGGGCACGACTCCCTCTTCCAAAGGTTTCACCTTCCCGTTGTTCCAGTCCATTACGCGAACCCGATGTTCCCTCTTATTTCTGTCCTTTTGCGTTTCAACAAAAGTACAGGGCCTATTATCTTCGCACCAGGTGCCGCAATTGGCGTAGATCTGATCGTCAACAAACCAGGAGTCCTTATCCAGCACCCAGTCATGGCTGTGACCGAAAATAACTATATTTGTGTCGCTCTTTTTACAAAGCTTATCAGCGAGTTTTCCAAGGAATCCTATCTCTGCCATCATGGCCTTGAAAGCAATGCCTGGTCCATGAACCTCCTGCCATTGGTGATACAGATTCGCATATTTCTCTTTAACATCGCTTGCTTTTACCGCATAACTCTTCCCTCTCCTTGGGGGCATTTTAATATCTACACTTTCGTCCAGGCCTGCTTCTTCAAGCACCGCCTCAAAAACAGACTTGGCAAGTTTTTGCGGACCAAGGGTCTCCAGCAGGTCATCTGCATAGGTCCAGTAGTGCCTATCACCCTTACCTGTTTCGTGTTGTTTCGTGGCGATCACGCGGCTGATGAAATACCCGAGCGGAATGCGAGTGCCTGGGCTATTTATGGTATCGGGAGCATTAAACATTGCGTATGCGCTTCCATGTTCCGCCCGCAGGCGACTTGTCCTGTACACGCTGTTATACAGAGCCGTTCCGCCAAAAATCATACCCGGAAAGTTTTTCTGCACAAATTTCTTGGTGACCCCCATATCGTGGTTTCCAGGAAGGTAGAGCACAGAAATTTCCTTGTTTGAGGCAAGTTTTTTTAATTCACTCGCAATTGATTTGTTGATTGGAGCTTGAATAATCTGCTGAAGGGTTGGTGGCACAATGTCAATAGGGTAAACCCAGTCATCCATGAGATCCCCTATCAAAATGACTTCCTGGACTTTTGACGGATCATTAATGTACTTGAGAAACCGCGCGAATTGATCTGCTTCTTTTTGTCCTAGCCATTCGTAAGGATACTTTCCCTTTGGAACGTTAAGCCCCTTTCCTGCATTTATATGAATGTCACTAACATATATTCGTTTCTTCTCCATCGATCATCCTCCTCTCACCATGACGGCGACCAAAGGCATTTGTATATCGCTTTCTTCAAATTGTAGAACGCCCTCTTGTTTTGACAATATGCTATGCCTTTTTATGATTACAACCGGACCATATCTCCTGGGGGAAAATAATGCTGGACGTGCCGGGGATATTCGGAACACCTATACCCGTATTCATGTCGATGCCATTAGACAAATAGGCTTTGTAGGCGAGCTGGCTGCAATAGAAGGCATCTTCAGTCTGCGAGTTAAGAAAATTCAGGTTATATGGTTTCTCGGCTTTTGCCTGTGCAAGACAGTAACTTGCCACACTATTTCGGATCTTCGCCTCTTCGCTTTCAGTCAGGTTTTTATCCTTTAGCGGGTAAGCAACACCGTACAGAATATCGATCAAATTACGCTGCTCATTCATTTCATTACTGTCCCATTTGTTGTCTTTCACCTCAAAAGTAATGACTCTAAACTTTGCTCCTGCCTCTACACATCGACCCTCCGGGCCGACATAGATAACAATGTGATCCACATCCCCGGGTATAATCTTACCGATTAACCACCAGAACTGACCGGAAAGGAGAGCCTCTCCTCCGTCAGTTGTACAGATCAAATCCCCTGTCTGAACCGGTAATCCATTAATCTTGTAAGTATGCATCATAACTGCCTCTTTTGTTTGGGGCGTTGGGGTTGAATTCTCTGGAGTTAATTGTAAGGGCGTTGATAGGAATTTCTTTTTCTGGGAAGGAGTATAGGAAGAATTGGCCTTGTACGTCAAGCCAAATTCAACCTCATGATGTTGTGGGGGCGATTTTTGTGCCAAGATTATGGCTATACCTTCACCGAAATAGCCAGGCACCTGGGACTTCATTATGCGACTGTTGGCAGGTTCATTAATAAGGCAATGCTATAATGCAAGACCTGAACCCAATTTTCATTGTATTATTAATGGTCTAGACATAATTTTCTAATATAATAAAATGCTCCATGAGTCATCCAAAGATTTAACCCCTTTAACTTTATCTTTATTTGGTTTACATGTCAGTCATTCAACATCAATACTCAGCTACTGATTATGTTATGTACTTACTATCAGCCTCTTTAACTCTCTGAGAATCAAGAAAAATTTTTAGGAAGAATATCTGAGTATACATACTAATTGTATTTATAAATACAACTTAATTGTATATATATATACAATTAATCCTTGACAAATCCACTTAAAAACTGTTATTTTCTCTAAAAAATTGGAACTTTTATGGTCACAGCCAGAAAATACAGAATCACAAGCAGGGATCTGATACAGACAATTGACAATTGGGAGTATTTGATAAATTTCAAGGTTAACCTGATTGGCTGTGGCGGGACTGCCCTGACACTGCTTAAAATAAAAGATTCTACTAAAGACATAGACTTCATCATTCCAGTCGGCAAAGAGTATGAAAGGCTGATGAAATTTCTGCAGTCGCTCGGTTATCGAGAAAAGGGAGGCGGCCTAGCACACCCAGACGACCCTTATTTTTTGTATCAGTTTTGGGTAGGGAACCGGGTGTTCACAACCGATCTCCTCGATTCCCCGCTGGGCAAGGGCAAAAATATACCTATTAAGAAATGGAGGCATATCTATTTAGGTGCTCTGAATCTCCAGGATCTTATTATTACCAAGATGTTTCGAGGAACACAGGTTGACGTTGACGACTGTGTGGCTGCTTTTGCCACATCCAAGATAGACCCGGAGGAATTGTTGAAAAGATATGCAGAGTCTGCGAAGTATGATCTTAATCCAAAGAAAATGATACAGAACTTTATCGTATTCGCAGAAGCCCTCTTGGAAAAAGGTTTGGTAACCCATAGCTTTCTTGAAAAGGTAGCAGCATACAAATGAACAAAGAGAGACTGACCACAGCACTGGGAGAACTGGGATACCGCCTCTTTACACCCAAAAAGGAGAGGATTAGTAGTAAGAAGGTTCTCGATGTCCTCGACGAGTTATCGGGCTCCGAGGATTCCAGATTAAGCGAAGCGTTCCCTGTAGTTTTGGCGAACTGCGCTTATCGCGGCATCAAATTGGATATCCGTGCTTTTCTTTCCAGATATGATCGAAGGAGTCAAAAAAGGGCAAATCTGGAAAAGCTGATCCTGGTTAGCTCGGATCTATTATCCCAAGAAGGACTGGATAAACCGGAAGGACTAGACAACATCGTGGACCTACTGAGAGTAAAATATGGTGATTTGCTTAAAGAGGAAGTAGTGGATCTGGGCAAGCACAGCTCTGTATCAACAGAACGTTTGACAAATGCTCTCAGACGATATGCGATAGATCTTGAGAGGTCTGAGTCTGTTGGTGAAAGGGATAGGAGGAGGCAGCTTCAGTCATTCCAAATTGAACTTCACCTCAGCACTTTATTTTCACCAAAACAAAAGGAGCTCGTTTTAAAAAAGCTCAAAGGAGATCAATTTTCAAAGACAGAAAAGGAGTATTACTCTCGTGTAGTAAAGAAAAAGCTCGAAGGCCTGGCCAACAGCGAGCTGAGAAATATAGCCTTGGAGCTAACCAAAAAATAGAATAGAAAAAATGTCTATATCCATACTCATTCTGATGGATGAATAGACCACGTTAGAAAATCAATTTACCTGTACCAACGAACTACCTTAAATTACAAAATAATTGCATATATGTTGGGAATATTTCAAAATTTCAAGCAGTTGATATTTGCAGGGTCATAGCAGATAGCACAGGGCGAGATAACGTCGCCTTCACCCATTTATCGGGTGAAAGGCGTGGTCGGGACATTGGGTTAAAAGGGTATAGGTGTCAACTGTGTAGGCCTGACACATGCCTTTGTAATCTGAGTGTTTTGACAATAGCCAGGCACCTGGGACTTCATTATGCGACCGTCGGCAGGATCATTAATAAGATAACGTTATAATGCAAGTCCTGAACCCAATTTTCATTGTATTATTAATGGTCTAGACATAATTTTCTAATATAATAAAATGTTTCATGAGTCATCCAAAGATTTAACCCCTTTAATAGAAAAGTGTAAATGTGAAGTTCGTCCCCCATGCTTTTTCAAATTTGTGGTCAAAGAGTGAAATTGTACGACCTTAATAAGTGGTAGAAAATAGGAATATAAACTTTATTGTAAAGCAGAATACATATAATCAAAGAACTGGAGAGAATTATGAACCTCACAGAAGAGGAAAAAACAATAGGAAAAAGATACTACGAAATCACAAATTCCATATTGGTGTCGATGGGAATGCAATAACGTACCAAAAATGGGAATGAAAAGTGTACCAT
>CAYRFN010000153.1:0-9304 GCA_964423495.1 uncultured Desulfobacteraceae bacterium | reverse complement strand
AACAAATATATAAACTTACATCATAAAACATATAATAGTCACCCACTTAAGGTTTAGTCTGAACTCAATAAATCCGATAGACCCAATAAATACTAAATATTCGCTACGTCTAAGATGGCAGAAAGTCTGTTTTCCCATCCCATTGTTACCAGTTGAACACCCTGACAGAGTCCTTTAAGATTATTGATCGTTTCACCTGCAATATTTATACACTCATTAATTCTGTCAGGGGCTTTCCTGATCCGTGGGATTATCTCATCGGGTAAAGGGGGGCCAGGAATATTGGTGGCGATATATCGAGCAACCGCAACTGATTTTAAAAGAAAAACAGTAGCAATTATCGGAACCCCCAACTCTTTTGCCTTTTCCATAAAATAAACAAAAGCTGGTATGTTGAAGACCGGTGGTGTTACAATAAATTGGGCTCCTTCTTTCACCTTTTTCTTAGCAAGTTCTAATTCTGTTTTAAGGGCCGTGTCATCTTTAGAAGGTTGTATATAACAACCAGTAAAAAATTTAGGAGAACCCTTTAATTCCATGCCTGCCATATCAACACCGTTCTGAAGTCCCCTTATAACCCTTAAAAGTGTCAATTCATCAATATCTGAAAAAGGTGTGGCATCGATATGATCGCCATGTGTAATATCTTCTCCAGGGATGACCATGATATTTTTAATGCCAAGGTTATAGGCCGCTAAAATATCCCCCTGAAGAGCAAGCCTGTTTCTGTCACGGGTGCATATCTGCATAATAGTTTCCATTCCGTGCTTCTGCATTAGGGCAGCTCCACCTAAGGCGCTCATTCTCATGACACCTTGACCCATTTCCGGTACTATAACCCCATCAACCCGTCCCTTTATTCTTAATATATTTGAGACAAGATCGGAAATATCGACGCCCTTAGGGGGGTCAAATTCTGCCAGGACTATAAATCTTCCTGATTTAATCTTTTCTTCAAATGTCATTGGATCGACCTCCAGAAACAAATTTACTTGGCCAGTTTTTATTTGATTTAATTGATTTTATTCATTTATGACCGGCAATAGGATTCTAAACGTTGTGCCTTTGTCTGGAACACTTTCGACATCAATGGTTCCGCGATGGGCTTCTACCACGCCTCTTACAATGGCAAGGCCTAATCCGGTACCCATAACCTGACGGGTTTTTGGGCTCTTCACCCGATAGAACTTATCAAAGATCTTAGGAAGTTCCTCTGGAGGAATTCCAACTCCCGTATCACTGACCTTTATTTCTAAATATTCCCTAAAACCTTGTGCCGTAACAACAACGGCGCCGCCGTCAGGGGAATAGTTAATAGCATTGGTTATAAGGTTATTAAATATCTCTTCAATGTTTTTCGGGTCGGCCATAACCGGCTTCAGGTCCTGGCAGGAATAGGTAAGTGTAATGCCGTATTCTTCGGCTCTGGGTTTCATCAAGGAGACCATATCACTTATCACCTGTTCGATATCGATTGGAACCTGATGTTGAACTGCTTTACCGGCCTCGATCTTTGCTATATCCAGAAGATCGGTTATTAATTTGAGTAGTGCATCTATCTTTTTTATTCCTTTTTTCAAGAAGTCCTGCTGTTTTTCCTGGAGTGGACCGGCCAATCCTTCAGCCAACACGCTATTCTGTTGTCTAATGGAAACAAGTGGACTGCGAAGTTCATGGGCGACCATATTGATGAAGTCAGATTTCATTTCGTCAAGATGCTTGAAGGCAGTGATATCTTCGAGCACGGTCACCGTCCCAACTATAGTGCTGTTCGGACCAAGAGCAGGCGCTGAAATGGCCCTTAAAATGTTCTTGCCGGTATTTATTTCCTGCGAGATGAATTCGTTTTCAGGGGTTTTATTGGATAAGATCTGTTTGAGGGTCGTAATAAATTCCTTGTCATTTATAATAGTGGTCAGGGGAATCGGGTTTTCTATGTTTTCGGATATTTCCATGAGTCGCATAAGGGCAGGGTTATGGAGAACAACTTCCTGATTGCGATTAGTCACTATAACTCCGTTCGCCAAACATTTAATAATAGTTTTCAGTCGGCTCTTTTCCAGGTTTAGATCATAGAGATTTTGTATATTCTCTTCTTGAAATCGTTTTGCCTTTTGCTCAAGTTTTCTCTTTTCAGCGGCTCTTCCAATGGTAAGAAGAAATTGGTCTTTTTGGAAGGGCTTAGTTATAAAATCGTAGGCACCTTTTTTCATACATTCAACCGCTGTGTCAACGGTTCCATGGCCCGTAATAATAATTACGGGGATATCCGGATACTGACCATGCGCTTTTTCAAGAACCTCTTCTCCATTCATAACCGGCATTTTGAGGTCAAGGAGAATGATATCAATAGCTTCCTTAGTCAGGATATCCAGTGCCTGTAGACCATTTTCTGAAATGAAAACATCATATCCCTTACCGGTCAACACGCGATGGCATCCGTCTCTAATAGTTTTTTCGTCATCCACGACCAGAATTTTTATTGTCTTATTCATGATAAATCCATTCAAATAAAAACAGGTTCCTCAAATAATGGTTCAGTGGCTTCAAGGGGTAGTTTGATAGTAAAGGTGGTCCCTCCTTCCGGCGGACATTCAAAGGTAAAATCTCCTCCGTGTAGTTTAATGATATTTTGGGAGATGTTCAAACCAAGGCCTGTGCCTTTTCCAACGGGTTTAGTGGTAAAGAATATATCAAAAATATTATCTTGCAACTCTAACGGTATACCTGGACCGGTATCAGAAACCTTGATAACAAATAGAGAATCATGTGGATCATACTCTGCCTTAATATCCAGAGTGCCTTTACCTTCCATTGCATCGGCTGCGTTGATAAATAGGTTATTTAAGACTTGCTGGAGTTGTCCCATATCGCCCACCATTTGAGGTAGGTCAGGTTTTATATCCTTATTGACCTTTATATCATGGAACATCGCCTGATTGATCAGGATATTTAAGGACTTGTTGATCAAATCTTTGACACTAAAGGAAGTTACTTTTCCAATTGACTGCCGACTGAATTCTAACAATTCAGATACAATTTTTTTGCAGCGAAGGGTTTGATCAATGATCTGATGGACATCATTCAGATGCCGGGGGTTATCTTTAAGGGCTTCTTTGAGTAGTTCTGCATAGATCAGAATGCCGGACAGAGGGTTATTGATTTCGTGGGCTATACCTGCCCCCATTTTTCCCACCGTGGCTATTCTTTCCGATTCAATCAGCTTATAATGGACTTCTTCCAGGTTCTTCCGCATCTTGAGTACTTCCCGCATATCCGTAAATATACCAACACTACCAATATCTTTCCCATTTATTGTAATGAGGGAAGCCGACAGAGTAACCGGCACTTTTTCTCCACTTTTCGTTGTAATAGTCATGCTTATTGGATTCAGTTTCCCAGGAGGCCCGTAATCATTGCTTCGGATTTTTTTCATATTTTCTTTGGCGGTGTCTATGTCATAAAAGCTGCTCAAATGTCCTTTATCAACTATTTCTTTTGTCGAATATCCTGTTAAACGTTCCATTCCTTCATTGAATATGCGAATATTTCCTTTTGTGTCCACAACGACGATTCCATCCACGGTGCTCTGGATGACGTTCTCGAGAAATGTATCAGATTTCTGGACCTCTCGCTCAAGTTTTATCCTTTCAGATATATCTCTTGAGGCCTCTAATAACCGAACTATTTCTCCCTGGTCGTTGAAAATTGGCGCTGCGATAATGACATCAAAGCGGGATTCTCCATTTTCATCCACATATTCTTTATAGGTACTGACAAATCCCTTGTCTTTGATCTCTTCAAGCTGATCTACCAGAAAACAGAAGCCCTCTATCTCTTTACATGGTCTGTCAAGGCCGTATCGTGCCTCGTAACAATGTTTCCCCACGATATCCTCGGGAGTGAGGTTGTTTTCCTTCATGAAGGTTTGGTTAACAGTATCAATGGTCATATCCATATTGAAAACCATGATTCGATAAGGTAGTGAATCCAGTATCACTTGTATGTGCTTTTTACTACTTTCCTGGTATTGCTCATGTTGCTTTTCAAGTTGTGTCTTTTCCGTCTCAATCTGGATAAGATCCCAGAGAAGCCTCGCTGATCTGTAATCTATGACGGATACGCCTGATGGTTTTTTAATTAGTATTTCAGATCTCGCCTTGGCAGACCCGGTAAGTTCAATAACCAGATTCAGCCCTTCGAGGGCAAGTAGCTCATCAAGATTGGTAGTTGTAAACAGGTTCAGTCTCTTGGCGTAGCGAAAACCAGGGGCTTCAGTGATTATATCGCACACACCAAGGATCTTCATGTTCAGTCTTGAAAGCCGGTCCTTATCAAGGAGTTGGACCAGGTCGTAGCAAGCTTTTCCGCCGCCAATGATAGCCACATTTAAGGATGTCTCGGTATATTTTCCGCTGATTGCCTTAATGGAATTAGCGTTTTTTTTTGATTGTGACTTGGGGGAGGCATCTTTCAATTTTACTATCCTACTTGCCAATTCGAATGGTGACTTTTCTTTCTAAATCCCTGACAATTGACTTCAAGGCAGTACTTTCGGTTACAGGGCCTGAGTTGTCCCAGCCTTTATAAAGTGCTTCCTTCTTCTTATCTCTAAATTGCTCAAGGCTTGTTGCAATAGATTCCCAGGCAAACAGTTTTTGGAGGATATGACGTTCTGGGGCAGTCAAATCTCTGTTTGTATCGAATGATTGACCGTCCATTGTATTAATAATCATGTATCAGCAGTCAGACCATTATCAAGGTTTTAGGGGTGAGTCAATAGGTTTTAGGTGTGAGTAAATATAGGGAAGCCTCGGCATCGCGTGACCTCACAGGCCAGGATTCAGCAATTAGATTTAAAATTCTATTATACCTTTGGCCTAGGAATAACGCCTGCCATTTTAGTGATTTCCGCCACCTTATGTTCCCATTCAATTGCCATCAGGTGGATACCGGCAATCCCCTCCATTTCCTTCATTTCTTGTATCTGTTCACAGGCAATCTTTATCCCCTCGGAAGCGACATTGCCTTTTCCTGCACCTCTAAGCCTGTTTATTATCTCTTCCGGGATAATAATACCACTAACATTTGCAGCCATATAACGAGCCATACCTATGGACTTAAGTGGGGTGATACCAGCTAAGATCTTGCATTTTTCATGTAACCCCATGTCAACTGCATGTTTCATAAATTCCCGAAATCGCTTCATATCGTAGATACATTGGGTTTGTATAAAATCAACACCGGCTTCGATTTTTTTGGCAAGCCTGTGAACCCTGTATTGAAATGGGTCGGCAAAAGGATTAGATGCCGCCCCGATAAACATTTTAAAGTCGCCTTCTATCTCATCTCCACAGATAACCTTATTCTCATCTCTCATGGTTTTTACCATATGGATCATCTGAATAGAGTCTATATCAAAGACATTCTTGGCCTCTGGATGATTGCCGAATGATTGATGGTCGCCTGAAAGGCAAAGCATGTTTTTTATTCCAAGAGCAGACGCACCAAAAAGATCAGACATCATAGCCAGCCTATTTCGGTCTCTGGCAACCATCTGCATGGTTGGCTCCAGGCCTTCGTCTATCAATATCTTGGATGTGACAATAGACGACATCCTGACAATGGCTGTCTGGTTGTCGGTAATGTTGACCGCATCTACATTGCCTTTTAGCATGGCCGCCTTTTTCTTAACAACTTCCACATCCGTACCCTTTGGAGGCCCTAATTCGCCGGTAACAACAAATTCGCCCTTTTCTAAAAGTTTTTCGAGATTGCTTCCGGATTTCATATTCTTAGGTCCTCCCTTATCATCCTTCTTGGGCCACCACTATAACTTGATCTCCAATCCTTATACATTTCAACCGGTTTAATTGTTTCCAGTTGCCCCAAAGCTTCGAGACGCTCGATAATGAGATGCCAGGCACAATCAGTATCCTTGCTGATCTCGCATTTGCCGTTAGAAGATCCCCCGCATGGACCATTAAGTAGGCTTTTAGCGCATCTGGCAATAGGACAAATGCCGCCTGTTTTTTCCAAGACACAATCTCCACACCCAAGGCAGCGTTCTTCCCATAAACCAACATCTAAATTGGCACCCATAAATGTAGTGTTTAACCCCGGAACTACAAGGATAGGCTTTTCTGTTATGACACGGTTAAAGAAGTTACAGGCATGTTGGACTCCTACTCCACAGGCTATTGATAGTATAATATCCGATTCTTTTACCTTTTCGAGAAACATGGGGTCTGCCATAAATTCATCGTCACATTGTCGTACTATAAGTTCTTCATTGACATCCACCTTTTTCCCTTCATTACCAAAGGCCAATCTCAACTCTGATGCCAATATCTCAGCCTCTTTTTCACCACCTGCCTGGCAGACGGCCACACATGTCCCGCAGCCCAAGATCATAATTTTTTGATAGTTTTTTACTGATTCCTTGATTTCCTCAAAAGGTTTTCTTTTTGCTACGATCATACCTTACTCCTTATCATTATTACTTATTTGCTTACTTACTTGTTGGAGTTTTATCCTATATGGATTTGGCCCCAGTTTTTTTGCACGTTCTGTCATTTCCTTTGCTGTTTCTGCAAACATTGGTGCTTCAGAAGCTGCAATATGAAAAAAGTCGAGTCGTCCACCCCCTAACCCGATCTCATCCAATAACTTCTTGGTATATTCAATCCTTTTTGCGGCCCTTAAATTTCCCTCCAGGAAATTGCATGTGCCAATTTCTCACCCGCCTACGAACACTGCATCTGCACCTGCCTCAAATGCCTTTAATATATGGACGATCTCTACCTTACCAGTACACAAGTAGTATACTATGCGAACATTAGGTGGATACTGAATCCTTCCAACACCCGCCAAATCTGCGGCACTGTATGCGCAATAATTACAGAGCATGGCTACTACCCTTGGTTCATAATCCTCCATTACTTATACCCCTTCAATTTGAAACTTGAAATTCGAAACTTGATTCTTGATGTCTAAAATTATTGATAAGTATTCGATCTAATAAGTCGCCAATTTCAAGCTTGTAGTTTCAAATATTCCTTTCTAATAAATTGACATCAATTTTGGAATCATCTGGCTGTCCTTGTAGTGCCTTACCTGGATTGCACTATTAGGACAGACAGATGCACAAGAACCACATCCCTGACATGCTCCCGGGTCAATCTTTGCGACCGCATTTTCATAATCGATCTGGGGCACCCCAAAGGGACATACCCTTACACAGGTCAAACAAATAGCACACAGATTTGGGTCAACATCAGCAACAGCGCCACCTACCATCATCTCTTTGTGGGAGAGAATGGTACATGCCCTTGAGACTGTTGCTTGTGCCTGGGAAATGGCTTCATCAATGGATTTTGGACCATGGGCCAATCCACAGACAAATATCCCTGCAGTAGCAAAATCTACAGGTCTCAATTTTGCGTGTGCCTCCATGAAAAAGCCATCCTGATTAAGAGCCACCTTAAAGAGCTTGGAAAAAACATTGTTGTCATTACGAGGCATGATAGCAGAAGCAAGAGTTATTATATCTGTATCTATTTGCACAGACCTTTTAATTACCTGATCATTAACCGTTACCCTAAGTCTATCATTCGTTTTTTCAACCAAGGGCTTATCGTCCATATCATAACGGATAAACCGAATACCCTTCAATCGTGCCTCCCTATATATATCCTCCCGTTCCCCATAGGTCCTTATATCTCGATAGAGGATGTAGATATTCATATCAGGATTCAATTCTTTGAGGGTCAGCGCACTGTGGACAGAATGTGTGCAGCATACCTTGCTACAATAGGGTCTGTTTGGCTCTCTGGATCCAACACACTGGATAAAAACAGCGGTATTTACTTGTTTTATCCTGTCAGAGTTTTGCATAATCTCCTTATCCATATCTAAAGAGAGAAAGATATTGGGATTTTCTCCATATAGATACTCTTCAGGTTCATAACTTTCTGCACCATTTGCAATAATAGCTGCACCAAAACTCAACTCTATTTCATTTCCCAGGGCATCAACCAGTTTGCAGTTAAAATTCCCAGCCGTTCCACTCACATTCTTTATCTCTGCCTGCAAATGTGTATTAACCAGGGGGTGTTCATTGACTTTTTTAACCAGTTCTTCAAGATAGGGTTTTATCTTTTCATTCTTCCATGTGGTATCTAATCTAAGGGCATTGCCACCCAGCTTATCCGACTTCTCTATCAAATATGCCTCAAATCCCTGTTCGGCCAATCCTAAAGCAGACGTCATCCCGGCCACTCCCCCTCCGACTACCAGGGCTTTTTGACAGATGGTCTGCGGTACTTCATATAGTTGTTCCAACGTGGCCACCCTTGCAACTGACATACGCACCAGATCCTTCGCCTTTTCTGTAGCCTTTTCAGGATCTTGCATATGAACCCACGTGCATTGATCCCGGATATTTGCCATCTCAAAAAGATATTGATTAAGGCCAGCTTCCCTACATGTTTCTCTGAATAATACCTGGTGAGTCCTCGGTGTACATGAGGCTACCACAACCCTATTTAATTGCTTTTCTGCGATAACCTCTTTCATTTTTGTCTGGGTGTCTTCCGCACAAGTAAAAAGATTCGCTTCTGCATATTCGACATGGGGAAGGGTTTTGGCGTATTCCACAATTGCCGGCACATCAGCTACTCCGCCTATGTTTATACCGCAATGGCAGATAAAAACACCAATTCTTATAGGTTCATTACTAACATCCCGTTCAGGCGGATATTCCTTTGTCTTAACCTTTGATCCTCTTACTTCTGCAAGGGCAGAGGTTGCTGATGCTGCAGCGGCACTTGCCTGTGCAACAGTATCGGGAATATCCTTTGGGGCTTCAAAGGTGCCGCAGACATAGACACCGGATTTTGACGTTATTACCGGTTCAAAGCTACTGGTGTTTACGAAATTGTATTTATCCAAATCAATTCCGATTTTTTCAGCAAAATCAACTAAATCCTGAGATATATTAAGGCCAATAGATAAGACTACCACGTCAAAGTCTTCTTGAATTAGTCTTCCCGTCTCATCTGTATACCTGATCTTAAGGTCTCCTTCTTTATCACCAGGCAATACGTTATTTATCTTCGACTTAATAAAACGAACATCTATTTCATCCTTGGCCCGATTGTAATATCTGTCAAATTCCTTACCGTATGTGCGTACATCTATGTAAAATATGGCCGTATCTAATGGTTCAGAAGAATGCTCTTTGGCTATCATGGCCTGTTTTATGGCATATGTGCAACAGACGGCAGAACAATAACCTTTATCC
>CAYRFN010000152.1:0-9335 GCA_964423495.1 uncultured Desulfobacteraceae bacterium | reverse complement strand
CCATAGGTTATGGCTACCATAATTACCTTTTCTGGGGGTGAACATTTGTTATAACATTGCCTTATTAATGAACCTGCCGACAGTCGCATAATGAAGTCCCAGGTTCCTGGCTATTATCTGGTGGAAATAATTTTTCCAATGACGGTCTGAACACAAGCCGCTGCTCCCTGGAAATCTCTTTGAGCTTTGATTTGTCTTTCAATGCCGGCATAAATTTCTCATCATGTAGCCATATCATTTTGAGGCAACAACCCTTCCTCATCTAACAATTCCACAACCCACCTGGCACCCCTACCTACGACACCGGGACAGACTTCGTCATGCCCCCCGTCTTTTTCAAACTTCTCCCATTCATCATCATCCGGCAAATAATAGTAACGACCGAAGAGTTTCATCTGAATATCCCGGCAGATCACAGAGCCGTATTCCTTGATAAATCGATTGTGTAGTTTACCGACCAACCCCATTGCTACGCTGTCTCTTCCTAAAGGTTCAGCAAAGTTTTTTCTTTCTCTTCCATGAAGCAAGCTCAAAAACAGAGCCCCAGCGATATAAGCCCCACAGCCTGCATTACACAATCCAGCAACCCCACCGGCAAGACCGGTCGATGCTTTAAAGACATCGTCATTGCTCATGCCAAAAGTGTCCTGCATTGCCGCCAATGCGCACTGCGAGCAGCCCATGTGTGTTTTTTCATATTCAAAACCCAAATTATACGCCTTTTCAGCCAACATCTTTGCATCAGGTTTTTTCACCATTGACCTATCACTCCTTTTTTCTCTTATGTTATCCCACAAAAATACCCCTCGAAGTATCACCTTTTACGGGGCATTCGGAATTCTATCCGAAGGCAGGAAATATTATAAATATTAGAAGATCTTGTCAACATGCTGGTGTCATGTGCTGGTATCATGTTGTGACGTCCCTTTTGTTGACACAAGGCTGATTTTTCTTTTTGCTAAAGCATATCACATGCCAGAATTCAGTTGTGTTTCAATCCTTGTTTTAGTGGAATCCTCTCTTCAATCTTTCACTTTTCACATTTCACTGCTTCTATATTTGTTTCAATCCTTATTTTCGTGAATTGGCACTTCAACCAGCTTGTTTTTGCTTCGCGTATAAATGATAAAACCGCGGTTCACCGGAGCATGAAAATTATCCTTGACGAGCTGAGCATAAAATACCAACTGAAAACGGTGATTCTTGAACGTCCGCTCTTTATACTCAGCATACTTGTAGTCAAGGGGGGAGGCAGTCCCATCATCAAGGAAAAGTATTTCATCAACAATTCCCCGTATGCCTGAAGGGCTTGAAAGATAGACATCGATCTTCTTTTCTTTGACACCTAATTTCTTCCTCAAGTATCCGGGATTTATCTGCCGAGCTCTCTCATGGATTTTTCTTCCAATTTCTACCTTGAATCGTTTTTCTTCGTGTTGAGGTATATCCAGCACATACTCAAAGTATGAAAACCTGGGACAAAAAAGATATTCCAGAATATGGCTGGCAGTCAGAGAGAATTCAGCTTCCTGTTGTATATCTTTATCTGGTTGTGATTGGGCCTCACTGATAATTAACCTTTTCAACGACTTCTGCTTTCAATCCACTTAAGGTATCTGCGGAATAAGTCAGGATCTATATCCTTCATCAACCTGCGAATATCAATGAAATCTATACTTTTGATAAATCTTAGAGAATCCTCATTATCACAAAGGATCATGGATCTAATGAAGAGCTTGGCCTTTAGATCAGATGCTTGTTCTTTATCATATGCTTTTTTTATATTGAGATATTCGCCCACGAATTCTTTAAGTCCATCATTAAGCTTAATAATCTTGGGTTTAAATATTCCTTCGATGTAAGCATAACTCGGAAGCCATTCAAGGGCCAAAGAATCCTCAAGATTATGTTCTTCAATAATTTGATCTCTCAATTCCAAAAGTGCCATGTCCTTTATATGGGACCAATCAGTGTTACCAGGATTAATTAAATATGCCTCCAGATAGCACTGCCTGGAAACGCCCATGTCACCCGGCTCTCCACGTAACATATAAGCATCTCCTAAATATCCATAGATCGCTGCGTTACACGGGGTTGCGAGAATGCAGGCCTGAAGAGATTGAATCGCCAGGCTATATTCTTTGATCTGCATGTAAACATAGCCAGTCGGAATAGCATCATAAATATAGAGCGAATCAGTCAAATTACATTGCTCAAGAGCCTCGCGTATCTTTCGGAAAAACGAGTATTTGATCTCGGAGATAATATTTTCACCCACAAAATTCACTGATTGCAAATAGCTTTCAAATGATGTCCAAAGACTGTATAAGTGTGTGGGCCTTTCAGGGCAAGAGTCCGAGATACGAGAGAAACCTTTTATTAAAAATCGGTGAGCTTTGTTTCCCTGTCAACGGCATCCCTGTCATGATACAACTCCTGGTAGCGATTGAATGCTTCTCTTGCCGCATCAAGATTTAATCTTGTCAATTCCAATATGCCACGGTTTAACAGCATGTCCTGATCCTGAAAAAGCAACAGCTGTTCACCGATTGTTCCTCTGCTATCCTGACCTGTATCCATAAAACCAATACCTTATTAAAATTTCCGGTGAAATTTTAATAAACAATCTTTTGAAGCAGTTCAAACAGCTCTATCACAGCCTTCCAACTACTTCTCTATTGAGTTTTTCCTTAAATACCGTCCCAAACCCCCTCGACACCGATATTATTCTCCTCAGAGTCAGATCTTTACGTTCTTTCACCAACTCGCCTCTGGACGGCATCCCAAATTTCGGTCAAGCCCAAACGATAGGACCATTCAGATATATAGTCCCTATCTACCAATTCACCGCTTATCTTTAGAATTCCGGCAATATCACGAAGATGTTTTTCAGAGCCTCCCTCCCTGTAATAAGCCATTTTCTTAATGATCACATCCTCCGGAGCAGCAAAATTTGCCTGATAAAACTCTGTTGGATGAATCCGTTGCGCCCGTCTGAACCGACTGCTATCAAACGGGGTATTTTGTTTTATGATCACATCCACCTTGAGTCCAGAGGCGGGGTGAATAATATTGAACTGTCCGTGATGTCGAATAGCCTCTCTCACCATATCTTCGCTGACATAAAATTCACCAGATGGAAATGCCGCAAGCAAATCAGCAACATGCTGTCCTTCTATTCCAGCGACGACATCAATATCGTTTGTCAGCCGTGGTTCCCCATATGCCATAGAGGCTACTGAACCTGTAACAAGGTAAGGAATCCGAAGATGTTCGAAAACATCCACAATCTTTTGAAGCAGTTCAAACAGCTCCACGTGAAAGTCTCCCGGCTACTTCTCTATTGAGCCTATCCTCATTCCATTCAGGATGAGTACTCTTTAAGTGCGCCATCAACATATTACGCGCCGATGTCCATAGGTTAAAAGCGATCCTGATCCTCTCTGCCCGAGTTTTATCTCGCAGCACTTCCGCCATCTGATCATCCACCACCTCAATTTGCCCTCGATCTAATCTCAATACTCCCCCCAAGTTGAATCCTTACCTATCTTAATTATCTTGCCATCTAAAGCTTTAATATTAGGTCTATCAAGTACCTCAGAAATTTCTTTAAAATACCCTGCCCAAGGGTTTGAACCCTGTCCAACCTTTTTAAAGTATTTCAAAGTTGCCTTTTGTGTTGTGAAGTTCGGACTAACCTTATCTTTACTTTTGGACCTTTTGATAACAGGACCTATCGCTCTAGCCCGATATTGTTTAAACGGCAATTTATAGGCTTTTTCTTCTGTCATATCTTCCACTTCCATATTAACCATGCTGGAGTCGGTTCTGTCTGGGTAAAGAATGTGTATCTTCTCAATATCACTTACATCTTCTACCAAAAACGGGAAAAGCCGTTCAGGATGTACAGTGCGCAACTCTTGATACCATTCTTCGAGATTTGCAGGAAAATTGCTTTTATCCCCTAACTTCTCAAAAAGATAATCTAATACTAATGTTCGCATTGCATTAATCATTTTTTCCTCCATTACTCTTGCCTGCCCTTATTGGAGCCTCAAAATGAATGATTTTGGCAGAGAAACTTTTTATGACTTCCAAAGCCTCTTTTTGAAAGGCAATCTTTTAAGCGGTTACAGGGTCTCGCTGACCGCTTTCAATTTCTTCATATCCTTGTCAAATGAAATGACGACCTTTTCAGGAGAGGAACAGGCGGCAAGAATACAATCTACGATATCAGAACTGGAATTGTCGTATTTTAATAGCGCTTCAAGTAGTTCTGATCTGCCAGGATTTACAATGCCGGAAAAGTTCAATATGCTGCTTAACTTTTCCACAATTTCAGCTTTGGGGACCTCGTAATATTTTTCCATGACATAGACGCATTCAACGATAACAACATCTGGAATCTCGGCCTTTTTTGTGCCGGTTGATACGTCTGACATAAAGGCCTCTGCCTTGGGACTGAATTCAGAGTGATCCCCTAATAAATATCTGAGGACAACATTTGTATCAATCAGATAGACCTTCTGCGGCAACTTCATCTGCAATTTTTCCTTTTATCTCTTTTCTTATATCAGTTAAGGGGACATACTCCTTGGCGTATTTTTTCAGGCTGCTTGCCAAACGATTTGCCTGGGTTCTTGGGACCCCCTTTAGCTTGACCTCATTGTCCTCAACCAAAAACAACACCCCGCCCTCATTTTCTATGTTTAATCTTTCCCTAATGGGCTTTGGTATTGTTACCTGACCTTTTTTTGATATTTTTGAATACATTTTTCGCCTCGTTTACTATTATGCTTTTTTCCTACATATTTATATATTCCTACAAATGTTATTTGTCAAACTGTTATTTTTTTCTAATTTTTCAAAAAAATTTCGATAAAATCTCCTCATTGACAAGTTTTTTATCAAACCCCTGTCCTAAGACCTTTACACGCCTAATTAAAATTGGGCTCAGATCTTGCGTTATAACATTGCCTTATTAATGAACCTGCCGATATTTTAAACAGAACACTAATGCTGCTAATCAACCGCGCGAGGTTACGAACGTCCTTGTTCATGCTTCTGCCCTCTTTTTTTGGAAGCCATATATAGCGATCCACGCTCTAAAGAAATTTGTCTTGCAAGGTAAATCTTTGCCAAGCTCTGGTAAGGCACATCTTTTTTATTCGCAAGGGTCTTTAGTTCCGCAAGCAAATCCTCCGGAAGCCGAATCGAAATCGACTTTACCGACGGCTTTAGTTTGGGAAAAGAAGCCCTCTTGAATTCTTTTGTATCAAAATAATCAAGAGGAGAATGAGTCGACCAGAACTCTCTCTCCTCATCCTCATTCTTAAAGTCTGGAATAGTTTTATCCTTCTTCATCGTAAAATATCCCCTCTCTTTTATTCATTTCCCTTGCAGAAATTATTCTAATCAAGTTACCTCTCTTGGTGAATATGACGACAAGAAAACGATCTGTATCTGTTTTCCCAAAAGCAGCCCATCGTTTTTCTAAGACAGAATGCTTTGTATCATCAAGGACAAGAAGTGGTCTGTTAAAAAACACCTGTTCACATTCCCAGTTTTCGACATTATGCTTAATGAGGTTTTTATTTATATTCCCTCGATCCCAATGAAATCCTGAAAATTGTTCAAATATCTTTTCCATTGATCTGTTGTGTATATGATAATAATATACAAGTCAAGCTTTTTGAAGGAGTGATGTAAAATTGGGGTAAGGTCTTGCATTATAACATGGCTTTAATAATGAAGTTGCATAGTATGCGAAAAAAGCTTGACAATATAGAAATAGAAGTTGATCTTAATCTTAACACGTTTTCATCATCAGGGGAGGCAAAAATAAAAAATCTTTTTTTCAACTGCCCATTTTATTTTTGATTGTCCTGTTTTGATGATGTCAGGTTGTCAAAAAAAGGCGGAGGTCGATATGAGTGCCGAAAACAAGGCTTTAGCCCAACGTTGGGAGGAGTGGACCGAGATGGACAATCTCGGCATGTTGATGCAGTTGGGCGCTGAAATCGCCGTTAAAAAAGAATAGATACCCACGGTCTCACGCCCGTGGTCCTCTGCCTGTTTTGATATAAAAAAAACCGCTGTTTCAGTGGGGACGTAGCGAATCGGGGCTAACTTGGGCCTTGGAATTGTGTCTTTCAGTAAGGATCGTTTATTTGCTTTCCACCTTTTCTTCAGTTTCTTCTGTTTTGATTTTAACAGCAGCTTTCTCAAGAGTATTAGCCAATTTTTGCCTGAGCTCCGTCTCACCCTTCTTAAGTTCGACAATCTTGGCCTTCAATGCAACAATATCCTCCTCAGCTGTTCGGCCTGACCTTTCATAGGCAAGCAACGAAATAATGATGGCAATAACCGATAATATGAGGGCTACACTCGCCATAAAACCCCCGCTTTTTTTCCTCTCAGCCATTTTAGACAACCTCCTTTTTTAGATTAAGAAAATACTTTCTATATCACAATAAAAGAGTTTATTTGAATGTTCAAGTTATAAAAAAGTCAACAAAAATCTACTGACTGAATGTTGTTACTTATAAAAAATAAGGGATAGCAAATAATGATCACTAAGGGGTCCTTGCAGAAGCCTTGGCAAAAAAGCTGCGCCAAAAGTTCCTTTCTCGAAGCACACATCAGGGTCATACCCAAGGGAAAAACCCTTGAAGCCTTCCAGATCGATCCAGACAAATGGAGCCTTCACCCGCCATGAAAACCCTTTAGGTGAAATTCGTTCTCAGGCTGGAGCAACTCATTCCCTCTCAACCAACAGAGCTGTAGCCACTCCTCCCATACCGCACAGGGTGGCGATACCTCTTTTTTGATCGCGTCGGATCAATTCATGAAGAAGGGTAACGACGATCCGGGCTCCGGTGCAACCAACCGGATGGCCCAGGGCAATTCCACTTCCGTTCACATTGGTTTTCTCACGAGGCAAATCAAGTAGCTTTTCCACGGCTAGATACTGTGCAGCAAAGGCCTCATTCACCTCTATTAGATCTACTTTGTCCAGAGCCAACCCCGTTTTTTTCAGAAGTTTCTGTGTGGCTGGCACCGGGCCATAGCCCATCAGCTCAGCCTCCACCGCGGCAAGTGCGTAAGCCGATATGCGAGCCATAGGCTGAATTCCAAGCTCCTGCGCTTGCTTACTTGACATCAAGACTACCGCAGCCGCTCCATCATTGATTCCAGAAGCGTTTCCGGCAGTCACTGTACCCCCTTCCTTGAAAACCGGCGGAAGTCTGGACAGGTCACTCATCGTCAGGTTTGGGCGCGGGTGCTCATCGGTATCAATGATCTTAGGTGGTCCTTTCCTTTGAGGTACAGGTACAGGAACAATTTCCTCCTTAAACCTTCCATTCTCAATGGCGTCACAGGCATTTTGCTGGCTTCTAAGAGCGATCTCATCTTGTTCTTCTCGAGAGATATCGTATTTTTCAGCCAGGTTCTCCGCAGTTCTCCCCATAAGCGTTCCGGCAATCGCACAAGTAAATCCTTCCCAAACCGTATCAGACATCACTCCATGCTGAAGTCTCTGTCCCCAGCGGGCAGTCCTGAGAGCAAAGGGAGCGGAACTCATGGATTCCACTCCGCCTGCCAGTACTATTTCGGCATCTCCTAAGAGAATCGCTTGTGAGCCAGATATAATGGCCCTCATTGCAGAAGTACACACCTTATTAACGGTATAACATGGAACGTCTTTCGGAAATCCGGCCTTCATGGCCATAACTCGAGCTGTGTTGCACTGATCGAGTTGTTGATGGCACTCTCCCCAGACAATCTCGTCCACCGCGTTCTTATCAATACCGGCCCTCTTGACAGCTTCTTGTGCAACCGCAACTGATAGATCGTCTGCCCGGACCGTTTTAAATCCGCCTCCAAATTCTCCAATAGCGGTTCTACATACACTCACAATGAATACATCCCTAGAATCTGTTGTTTTCATAAACGCTTCTCCTCTCTCATTAATCATAAAAATTCATTTTCGCCAAAGTCCACTCCGATCCCCTAAAGATTTGGGCAATCACATCGTAAGCGAGAATAACGATCTGGGAAGAACGCATGGCGGGTAAAAGAAATACTACCGCAAAAGGGTATTTCAGCCGTAAGGCTAGGTTGCCGAGAGACAGTTAGGTTCGCTCCACGAATTCCACAATGTTTCCATCCGGGTCCTTGACCATGGCGATACGCACCCCCGGGTGAATCTCCTTTTCCGGAAGAGCGAACTCTATGCCTTCGCCCGTGAGCTTGGAGCAGACCTCCGAGAGGTTCCGAACGAGAAAGGTGACGTAACGGAAGCCCAGCTGGCCCTCTAGTCCGATAGCGCCCTGTGGTGGGATGGTGTTGGGTTCAATCAATTTGAAATCGCTGGTACCGAAGCGCAACCGGTGCATGGTCCCGAACCACAAAGGGGTTTTTCCCACAAACTCCAACCCAAGAAGATTCTGATAAAAGTTGAGGCTGGCCTCGATATCACTGACCAGAATACCGAGATCTAAAGAATCTTTGGCAGGCTTCATCATCTCCCTGTCCTCCTTTCTGATTGGCATGGAAACGAGGTCTGGGTCGCTTCCAGGCAGATGGCAGGATAGAAGAAAGGTGCCGGTATGTCAAGCAAGTGAACAGTGAATATAGGGACATGATAGATTAGAAATCGTATTGGGAAGAGCCAGCTTGTTTTGTGACGATAAGATCGATAATAATATGTCTTAGTCAGCCTAATCCTTATCCAAAATCTCTCCTATTTTTTGGGACAATTCATTTATATTAAAAGGCTTCTGCATGAAGCCATCGCACCCTCGATTCAGTATCTCGGTTGCCCTGCCGTCTATACCATATCCACTCAAAAGGAGAACCTTTATTTCGGGGTTGATCTCTTTAATTCTGTCGAAAGTCTCTCCACCTCCCATTCTCGGCATTATCATGTCTAGGAGAACTATATCAATCTTATCTTGATTTTCCTTGTATATCTCTAATGCCTCTTGACCGTCACGGGCCAATAAGACCTCGTATCCTAATCTGTTCAACATCTGCTCACCAACATCCAAAACATTTTCCTCATCATCTACCAAAAGGATTGTACCCTCACCCTTCACGAGCTCACCAGTCAATACCCTTTCTTCTGTTACTTTTTCTTCCGTTGCTGGTAGATATATACTGAAGATAGTTCCTTGACCCTTTTCAGAATCAACATCGATGTATCCTCCATGTCCTTTTATAATACCGTAAGTAGAAGCCAGCCCAAGGCCTGTGCCTTCGGCAAGACCTTTAGTTGTAACAAATGTTCACCCCCAGAAAAGGTAATTATGGTAGCCATAACCTATGGAACT
>CAYRFN010000151.1:0-9399 GCA_964423495.1 uncultured Desulfobacteraceae bacterium | reverse complement strand
CAAATAACCAGCAACCAATTTTTCGTTTTCTGAAAAGAGAGCCCCATGTCCTGCCATGGTTAGACTGCGAATGTCTTAAAAGAAAGTTCTATGCCCTTCTTAAAGAAATCGAAAGGCATATAAACTTTTTAAGTACAAACTGAATGTAAATACTTTTGAACATTACCAAATAATTATTCAACCATTCAACCAATAAATCAGGGAGGAATAAGAATGGCAGAAAAACTTCAAATTTATAAGTGTGAAAAATGTGGAAATATTGTGGAAGTTCTTCATGGGGGTAAAGGGGAGCTTGTCTGTTGTGGAGAACCTATGAAACATTTAGTTGAGAACACTGTAGATGCAGCAAAGGAAAAGCATGTGCCTGTAATAGAAGAAGCTGCTTATGGTTTTAAAGTCAAGGTTGGCGAGGTTGCCCACCCCATGGAAGAACAGCACTCTATTGAATGGATTGAAGTTATCGCTGACGGGAAGGCATATCGTCAGTTTCTGAATCCCGGAGAGGCACCTGAAGCGATATTTAATATAGATGTTGCGCAAGTCACTGCACGAGAGTATTGTAACCTTCATGGTTTGTGGAAAGGTTAAGAGGTATTGAAAGAATGAAATTGGGTGATCGCTTAGTGTCAGCTAAATGGGAACAAATAGATAATATGGAGGTTTATCATGACAACGCCACAACATTGCCCTGGATGGGAACAATTCAAGAATTTGAAATCTTTTACTTGTAAATGTCCTAATTGCGGGAAAGAAACGGAAATATTTTCAGACGAGTTTGACAAAAAACACGCCTGCAAGGGATGCGCTAAAGAAATTGATTTTACACAATGTACTTTTGAAGCAGGAGTTTAGGAGGATAAAATCATGGATAAATATGTATGTTCGGTATGTGGCTATGTGTATGACCCAGAGGACGGAGATCCGGATAATGACATAGACCCTGGAACGCCATTTGAAGATCTTCCCGATGACTGGACCTGTCCTGTCTGCGGAGCATCAAAAGACATGTTTGAAAAGGAGTAGGTAAAAGTAAGCCAATCAACTAACCACCAAAGGGGATGATTGTAATGGAACAAAAGGTGAAGATCTATACCACACCAACTTGACCCTATTGCAAAATGGCGAAGGAGTTTCTTTCGGAAAAGGGGGTTGAATATACTGCTTACGATGTTAGTGAAGACAGAGAAGCAGTCAAAGAGATGTTGAAGATTTCAGGCGGGGCACGCAGTGTTCCAGTGATATCTATTTGTAATGAAGTGATAGTCGGCTTTGACCGTGATCGTGTGGGACAGGCATTAAACTGCCTCAAGCATTCCTCTGAAATCTAAGATTACGAGGGGATTAAATTATGGGTACTATAACCATATATTCAACAGAAGGATGCCCTTTTTGTATTAAGGCAAAATCGTTTCTAAAAGAAAAGGGAATCGCATTTACAGAAATAAAGATTCGCCAAGGATCAAAAGAGTGGGAAGAAATGAAGGAAACAACTGGCAGCGACATACCTCCTCAGATCCTTATAGGAGACGAATTGATAGGAGGTTATAGCGATCTCGTTAATCTATATGCCACGGGAGAACTCAACAAAAGACTGGGCCTGACAGAAGACTTAGTTTCTCCACTTTATGATGTAACCATCATTGGAGGCGGTCCTGCCGGTTTAAGCGCAGCCATCTATACTTCCAGAAAAGTTCTTAAAACAATTCTTATTACCAAAAACATTGGCGGTCAGGTAGTAGACTCCTACGATATTGAAAATTACCTTGGCTTTAGCCAGGTAGAAACGGCTGATCTGATCGCCAAGTTTGAAGAACATATAGAGAAGTTCGGAATCGAAAAACTGGTCGGGACAGAGGTAAATTCCCTTGGCCTGGAAGGAAAAGTAAAAAAGGTCATCACCAGCAATGGAAAAACTTATCTTACCAAGACAGTAATCATTGCCACAGGTAAGCGTCCAAGATCACTAAATATTCCTGGAGAAAAAGAATTAATCGGAAGGGGAGTAACATATTGCTCAACCTGTGATGCTCCTTTATTTAAGGGCGCTGACGTGGCAGTTATAGGAGGAGGAAATTCAGCACTTGAGGCGGTACTCGACCTTGATAAGGTTGCAAATAAAGTATTTATGGTCTCACTAACTCCTCTGACCGGCGATCAGGTGCTTCAGGACAGGGTGAAAAGTTCATCCAAAGTAAAAATTTACCCAAAATACGATACAATCCGAATAATCGGTAGTTCAGCGGTTGAAGGCTTAGAAATAAAATCGCTGAAAACCGGAGAAGAAAAAAGACTTGATGTAGAAGGCATATTTATTGAGATAGGCCTTTTGCTTAATTCTCATCTAATAATTGACTCCATAGAAACCAATAGACAGGGAGAGATAATAATAGACAATAGGTGCCGGACAGGTATTACAGGTGTCTTTGCCTGCGGCGATGTTACCAATGTCCCCTTTAAGCAAGTAATAATTGCTGCCGGTGAAGGGGCCAAGGCCGCTCTATCAGCATCAGATTACTTGATCAACCAAAGGTAAATTTTGATTAAAACAAGCTATTTATTTAGGGGATAATATGAAACCGATAGAGATTTCAAAACATATTTATTGGTTAGGGATCATTGACTGGAACATCAGGGATTTTCACGGCTACTCTACCTATAAGGGAACTACCTATAATTCATTCCTTATCATGGGTGAGAAGATTGCACTTATTGATACCGTTAAAGTGGACTTTGCGGACGAACTGCTTAATAACATCAATCATCTTGTTAATCCCAAAAAGATTGATTACGTCATCAGCAACCATACAGAGATGGATCACTCTGGATCACTACCTAGAATCATGCATAGGATTGGTGAGGATAAACCCCTTTACTGCTCTAAGATGGGATATAATAACCTCTCTAAACATTTTTTCCATAAATGGAATTACAGGCCGGTCGAGAATGGAGAAGAACTAAGCCTGGGGAATAAAACACTTTCGTTCATTGAGACCAGGATGCTTCACTGGCCGGACAGCATGTTTACATATGTGCAAGAAGATAAAGTCCTTTTCTCAAGTGATGCCTTTGGGCAGCACTACGCGGGTCTTGAAAGATTTGATGACGAGATTGGAGAGGCAATCATACCCCATGCCAAGAAATATTTTGCCAATATCCTACTTTTATACTCTCCCCTAATACTCAAACTGGTCGATCAGATTAAAGATATGGGATTGGCCTTGGATATTATATGCCCTGACCACGGCATCATATGGCGGAAAGACCCTTCGAAGATCATAAACGCTTATGTAAAATGGAGCACCCAGAAACCGAAAAGAAAGGCTGTGGTCATCTATGATACCATGTGGCACAGCACAGAAGTCATGGCCAAGGCCATTGTGGAGGCCCTTGGCCATGAAGGTATTAATGCCCGCCCAATGCATCTTAGGAGTTGTCACCGAAGTGATATTATTACCGAAGTCCTTGATGCAGGTGCAATAGTTGTGGGCTCTCCTACCCTAAATAATGGTCTCTTTCCCACTGTAAATGATTTTCTTACCTATATGAAAGGCCTAAAGCCCAAAAATAAAATCGGTGCTGCATTCGGCTCCTACGGATGGAGCGGAGAGGCTGTCAAGCTGATCAACAAGGAGCTGAAAGAGATGAAGTTTGACGTAATCGATCCTGGTCTGAAAATACAGTACATCCCTGATAATAACAGCCTAAGGGCTTGTTATCAGCTTGGCAAGAAAATCGCCCAGGCCCTGCTGAAGGTGTAGGAAAATAGAAAACAAACATGAGAAATGGGTTCGCGTCCACAAAGGCAATCGAAGTCAAAAGATTTGGTAATATTCAAAAAGTTTCACAACTGGAAGGACATGAGGCTCTCTTTTAAGAACCGAAAAATTGGTTGCTGGATATTTGAGGTCCCTGCTTTCTGAGGCGGGCGGGGAAGGTATTGTGCTTGATGCCCAGAGCGCAACACAGGGCATAAATCCAGAAAGCCCGCCGCCCGCCTTAATTTGCAGGAATGCTCAGGCGGAGTCCCTGCCTAGTCGGTTTCTTAAAAGAGAGTCTCATGTCCTTCCTATCAGACATAGGTTTTAGATCCAAAATTATGTAACTCACATTTAAGAGATCGAGATAATAAATTGGCCTGGTACAAAAGGGAAAGGTTGAATAAGCTGAGAAAGAACAACTGATTAATGGTTCGATGTGACTAAAAAAAAATATGGAGGGCGTGTTCTAAAAAAGAAAGTTTTTAAACTACTTAATTCAACTGATCTTGACACGGCAATAGATGAATTATGTCAATTCCCCGCTCGCCAGGTGATCAATCCCCTTTTTTCTTTTCTTAACAATAGTAATGAACAGGTAAAATGGCGATCAGTCACCGCTATGGGCAAGGTTGTGGCAAACCTTGCTAATAAAGATATGGAATCTGCACGAGTAATAATGTGGCGGCTTATATGGAATCTGAACGATGAGTCCGGTGGTATTGGCTGGGGTTCTTCGGAGGCAATGGGGGAGATACTGGCCTGTCATGAGGGCCTTGCAAAGGAATATGCCCATATATTAATTTCATTTGCGAGAGAAAACGGGAACTATCTGGAACATGAAATATTACAACGTGGTCTCCTCTGGGGTATTGGAAGACTCTCCCAGGTCAGGCCTCACCTTGTAAGAAATGCAGCCGAACAACTTATGCTATATCTGAATTCTCCTGATGCTGCCGTCAGAGGGCATGCAGCCTGGACCCTGGGATTGCTTGATATTAAGGAGGCCCAATCTCTACTTGATCTGCTTGCTGAGGACGAGTCTGAGCTTCAGATCTACTTAAATCGTAGAATAGTTAAATGCCGGATAAAAGACATTGTCGAGGATACATTAAATAGATTTTCATCCTGTCAGGGCCCAAATTAGAAAAAATGAATGACTGGAAAGAAAGGGGTTTAGGGGTCTCTTACACATAAACGGGTCCACACTTTCACTGAACAGCGGTGTTGCCATGAAAGAGACTCCTACGCCCATTTAAAAGTTCAGTAGCCATTCATCCCCGACTAAAGGTCGTGGCATTCTGACACTTTTCGTAAATATGAGTTATAATTATAATGAATTTTTTTGACTCACCAATAATATACAAATCACAGCTTGAACTGCTCTATGCTTATTATAACTCTCGTAAATGGATTCACCCTGATCCCCTTGAATTTCTTTACGAATATGCCAATTTCAAGGATAGAGAAATAGCAGGCCTAATAGCATCTTCACTTGCCTATGGAAGGGTAGCCCAAATTCTGAAAAGCGTATCGGACGTTCTGGAAAAAATGAGGCCATCTCCTTACACCTTCTTACAATACACCACGCCCTCATCTCTGCGGCGTATTTACTCCGATTTCAAACACCGTTTTACTACCGGTGAAGAGCTTGCGCTGATGCTTATTGGAGCAAAATCAGTAATTGAACGATTCGGCTCCCTTTACAGCTGCTTCCTTTCCGGTTTCAACGATAATGACGAGACAATACTCACTGGACTTTCTTTTCTGGTAAATGCACTCAGGACAGGTCTAAAGGGCAGAAATAACAGCCTTTTATCTACGCCTGAAAGGGGTAGCGCATGCAAGAGATGGAACCTTTTCTTGCGATGGATGGTGAGAAAAGATCACGTTGACCCTGGAGGATGGGATAGAGTAAGCCCTAGCAAGCTGATTATTCCTTTAGATACTCACATGTATAGCATATGTCTCTTATTGAAACTAACGGAACGAAAAAGTGCGGACATGCGAACAGCCCTTGAAATCACCAGCGCCTTTCGAAAAATAGAACCTAATGATCCTGTCCGGTATGATTTTGCTCTTACCAGGCGGGGAATTCGAACCAATGCTGACCTTAATATTTTCCGTCACAAAATTAAGGAGGTAAAAAATGTTAAAAATCGAGGATTTGCAGGTTAATCTTAGTGGCAAAAAAATTTTAAAACACATCGACCTTGAAATTCAACCGGGAGAAACTCATGTCTTATTTGGTCCAAATGGTTCTGGAAAAACAACTTTACTGATGACTATCATGGGTTACCCACAATACAGAGTGATGGACGGAAAAATAATGTTTAAAGGGAAGGATATTACCCATTTGCCTATAAATGAACGGGCTAAGTTGGGCATCGGGATGTCTTACCAACGGCCGCCCACTATAAACGGATTAAAGACTCGACAGATGATCCGGCTATGCGCAAAAGATGAAGTAAATGAAGAATACCTTGCAAGACAGGTCAATTTCGAGAAATTCTTAGATAGGGATGTGAATGCAGGTTTTTCAGGCGGCGAAATAAAACGCTCCGAACTGCTTCAAATGATGGCACAATCCCCTGATCTAATGCTTTTTGATGAACCGGAATCAGGAGTTGATATGGAAAACATCTCTCTTGTGGGCAAGACTATCGCTTCTTTATTACAGAAAGACCTGTCTGCTGAAGAAAAAAGATCAAAAATGCAGGCTAAGCTTGGCCGTACAAAAATGGGACTGATAATTACCCATACAGGATATATCTTAGACTATGTGTCAGCAGATAAGGGTCAGGTGCTGTATGATGGGATATTGAGTTGTATCAGCAACCCAAGGGAAATATTAAATTGTGTGGGTGAATCCGGATATGGGGAGTGTGTACGATGCATAGCAGAGAACAATTAAATGAGAAAGCAAATAGTGCAATAGATAAGAAGGCAGCTTTCGGCCCGGATATAAATCTTGAAGAATTTGATGATGCCCTTGTACCCCATTCCTACCTGGCCGATGAAGATCTATGTGCTATTCCAGAAGATGAGCAAAAACGGCTTATTATGTCGGGGCTTGACGTAACCAAAAAGGGACGTGGAGGAACCTATTTTCAAAAAGATACAAACGTCATTCATTGCCATTCAACGCAGGAGGGCATTGAAGTCATTCCCATAAAAAAAGCCATGGAGAAGTATGACTGGATATGGGATTATTATTGGAAGCTGGTGGCCGTGGATGCAGACAAATATACTGCTGCTGCAGAACTCGGATTGCATGATGGTTATGTTATTAGAGCCTTACCGGGAAGCAAATCCATCTACCCCATCCAGGCTTGTCTCTACCTTGATAAAAATGGTTTGCAGCAGAATGTGCATAACATCATCATTGCCGAAGAAGATTCTGAGCTTCACATTATCACGGGTTGTGCCACATCACCCCACCTAAAAAGAGGTGTCCATGTGGGAATCTCAGAGTTTTTTGTGAAAAAAAATGCCAAATTGACTTTTACGATGATTCACAACTGGGCAGAGGACATGATGGTGCGTCCACGATCTGTAGCACAGGTTGAAGAAGGTGGACTTTTTTTGAACAATTATATATGTATGAAACCTGTCCGTTCCTTGCAGATGTATCCAACAACCCATTTGATTGGAAAAAATGCAGTAGCCCGATTTTACAGCATTATTGTGGGGAGTCGCGGCTCGGAATATGATGTGGGAAGTCGTATTATTCTAAAAAAACCAGGAAGCCGGGCAGAAATTGTGGCACGAACAATCAGTAACGGCGGTAAAATTATTGCCAGGGGGCATTTGATCGGTGAGGTTCCTGAGATTAAGGCCCACTTGGAGTGCCGTGGTTTGCTTCTTAATGGTGGGCTTATCCATGCCATACCAGAGCTGGAAGGGCATGTGGACGGCGTGGAGATGTCACATGAAGCTGCGGTCGGAAAAATTGCCCAAGAAGAGATAACCTACCTGATGTCTAGAGGGCTTAGTGAAGAGGAAGCTACTTCCACAATTGTGCGAGGGTTCTTAAGTGTTGATATACCAGAGCTGCCCCCTCAATTGAAGGCAGAAATCGATAGGGCTATCGGAGAAAGTGACAAAGATATGATGTAGACTTAAGGTCACAGCCCAAAAAAAGAATGTAACTGCTATATGTCAAGCCTTACTTTACCGAATAGGTAAGCCGATTCCTTTCCTTATAATGATCGCTCCTTGATCTGACAACACGGATATTGCCCTTCAGTTTCTCCAGGCCAGCACGTGCAAAGGCTGTTTTTCCAAATTCCTGTCTAAAATCTTCCTCTCCCATATTCAGGATCTCATCTGTTGACGGAAGTGAGATATCTTTTGATAATCCCCCTTCATTATATGGGCACACTTCCTGACAAATGTCGCAACCAAAAAAGCAACGGCCCATTTTCCGGCCCGTTTCACTATCAATATCTCCACTGGCCTCAACGTTCAAATATGAAAGGCATTTTCGAGCATCAAGGGAAAAAGGTCTTTCTATGGCTCCGGTGGGACAGGCATCCACACAGAGTGTACAGGCGCCGCATCGGTTATCCATAGGCTCAGTTTTATGGTATGAAAAAGTGGAGGATGTAAGAATCTCCGCGAGGAAGACATATGATCCGTACTCAGGAACGATAAGCATATTATTTTTTCCAATGAAACCAATCCCAGATGCATAGGCAAAACTTCTCTCAAGTATTGGAGCCGAATCAACACAAATCCTTGTCTTGCTTCTCGGAAACCATTCAATAATGCTATGAGATAGCCTTTTGCTCAACTTGCCTACCCTATTGTGATAATCAATTTCACTGGGCTGAGTGTATCTTGCCGATGTAAATTTATCTGGCGAAGTGGGTTTCTGTGAAGAATAGGGGTAGGCAAGCGTAATAACTGTCTGGCAATTCCCAAGAAGCTTTGAGGGATTTTCTCTTAAATCCAAATGTCTTCCAAGCCAGCTCATCTCTCCATGTTTTCCAGCAGAAATCCATGTACAAAACCGGTCGAAAAACAAAGGCCTTTGAGGCCGGGAAAAACCTACCGCAATAAACCCTAAGCTCTTTGCCTTTTCAGTGATGATATGATGGGGATTCTCTTGAAATTTGGACATTAGTAATTTTCAGCACTTTAAATATAAGATAGTAAGTCCTGCCTGTGCGTTGCATGCAGACTGGGGCATGAGGGCTCTTTCAGGTGGGCATCGGCATATGGGTCTCCTTAAGAGTCACAATATTTATGTCATGTTCCATAGATGAAACAGGGTCAAGGGGTTCTATTTTAAGAAAGTCGTCCCTCATATGACTGGATCAAAAGCCCCTGGGTGTTAACCATGGATCAGGAACAGAACGGCAGAGCATGGGGTCCTCTTTTCAGAAAACGAAAAATTGGTTGCTGGTTATTTGAGTTAAGTTGCTTCTCAGGCGGGCGGCAAATTACTGAGGTTGATGCCATAGCCACCATACAGGCAAAGTACTGACTTAACCCTCCGCCCGCCGTAGCGCAGTGATGTCCCTTCGGCCTTGCAGTTGACGTCTCGTTTTTGAAAAGAGAGCCCCATGTCCCTATAACCCTAATATGAGACCTTTGAATTTTCCATGTAATGAGCAAAATATCCTTGAAATGATAATTT
>CAYRFN010000150.1:0-9441 GCA_964423495.1 uncultured Desulfobacteraceae bacterium | reverse complement strand
ATTAAATTTGGCTTGACACACAAGGCCAATTCTTCCTATACTCTTCCCCGAAAAATAAGTTCTTATCAACTCAACCCGACGAGTAGAGTAAAAAAATAGTCTGCCATTGCTTACGGTGATGCGATGCTGATTAATAATTGAAAGATAATGATTGAACTCTCTGATTATCCTTATAATGGTAAGGAGGTGATGCTGTAACTTATCCTTAGTTAGCGTTAATGTGTTTATGTAACCCATTACTTACTCAAGGAGGTGTTGAAAATGAAGAAGACAAACCTGATTAAACTGATATCAACCTTAACTTTTGCATTTGCCTTTACCTTTCTATGCATCCCGACCGCTGGCATGGCGGCCGATAAGGAAATCAGGATCGGAGCTTCCATACCAAAGACAGGCGTCCTGTCCGCTTTTGGTGTTTATGAGGAATGGAGTTTTTCAACTGTAGTGAATGATCTCAACAAGAAGGGGGGCGTTTTTCTATCCAAGGTAGGCAAAAAACTGCCTGTGAAACTGGTCCTGTATGATGATGAAAGCAGACCGGAAAAGACGACAGAAAACATGGAGCGCCTTATCCTTAAAGATGAAATGCATGCCGTGCTGGGCTCCGCGACCCCTCCCCTCGTGATAGCCGGAGCCGCTGTTGCCGAGCGTGAGGGAGTGCCCATGGTTTCGGCCTTATGCCCCATAAGGGCCTTTCTTGGCAGTCGCGATCAGTGGAACTGGGTCTGGGACCTATTCTTTGATGAACTGGACATGACCCAGCAGCAGTTTCTTACCATGGATACGGTAAAATCAAACCGCAAGGCAGCTCTCTTCACGGATAATGAACAGGACGGCGTTGTCATGGGAAAACTCTGGAATGATTATGCCAAAAAATACAAGTATGACGTCGTCTATCACGCCAAGTTTCCAGTGGGCACCACGGAGTATGGAGATCTTATTCGAAGGGCGCAGGAGGCGGATGCTGATTTCATTATTTGCCAGATGATCACACCCGATTCCATAGCCCTCTGGCGGCAGATAAAGGCCCTTGGCTATAAACCTAAAGCCGCCTTCTTTGAAAAGGGTGGTGAACCGGTCGAATGGTGGAAGGCCCTTGGTAAAACCGCCAATGGTACCATGGTGGCCGGGTTTTGGCATCCGGATCTGGGTATACCGGGTAGCAGGGAATTGAGGGCAAGGTTCGAAAAAGATACCGGCGCCATGTATAGCCAGCATATTGCTGATGCAACCACGGCCATGCAGGTCCTGATAGATGCCATGGTGACAGCCGGAAGCCTTGAACCTAAGGGAGTCGCAGCGGCTATCGCCAAAACCGATAAGGACTATATTTTGGGACATATCAAATTCACGGAAGGCAAAGGAGGCCACGCCGCGGCCGTGCCCTGCGTTATGTTACAATGGCAGGATGGCGAGACCGAAATAGTCTATCCGACGAAATCAGCCAAAAAAAAGATGATCTATCCACTCCCATAAATAAAAGCACGAACCATCTAACAGTAAGGATTATTGGCTGCCCGGAGGGTCCACGGACGCTTCGGGCAGACTGATATTTATACCGGGAGGATATGATGACCTTCTTTACCCTCTCAGCAGGGGCGTTAAATGGTTTATTCCTCGGCGGGCTTTACGCCATCACCGCCTTAGGCCTTTCCATGGTCTTTGGTGTAATGCGGCTTATTAACGTAGTACACGGTGAGCTGCTTGTGCTGGCCGCATATATTAACTTCTACATCTCAAGGGCCCTGGGACTTGATCCTATATTGTCAACCCTTATTGTCGCCCCGATACTGTTTATTCTTGGCTATTCCATTCAGTTATTCATACTCAATCCGGTGATGCAAAAGGGTATGGAGCCGCCGCTGTTAACCGCCTTCGGCCTCTCGATTATCGCCCAGAGCCTGTTTATCATCTTTTGGAGCGTGAATTCCAGAACGATTAGAACCGGTTATTCGGAAAGAGGCGTCGAACTGGTGGGCCTGACTGTTCCTTTTATGTACATTGTGGCCTTTGGTTTCTCCATTGTCTTGATAATAGGGATACAGGCATTTATCACTCACACATATCCGGGAAAGGCAATCCGCGCCGCTACTCAAGATCCCGTTACCGCTCAGGTTATGGGCATTAATGTCAAGTCGATCTACGCGCTTACATATGCCATTGGCGCGAGCAGCGCCGCACTGGGAGGAACATTGATCGGGATGACCTTCTCGTTTGTTCCGTCAAGCGGTCTTCCCTGGCTCCTAAAGGGCTTTGTCGTAGTCGTCCTTGGCGGGATGGGCAGCATCATAGGCACGCTTGCGGGCGGGCTTATTCTTGGAATAGCGGAAGGAATCGGGGCTGCCATACTGGGCACCGGCTACCGTGATATGATCGGCCTGATTATATTTCTCATTTTTTTAGTTGTCCGGCCACGGGGATTATTTGGTCGGAGCAGTATCTGATAAGGGGCAGGAGTAATGAAAAAGTCTTGGGTCAAGTGGATACTCCTTTTATTAGTTGCCGTGGCGCTTGTTATTGCCCCCTATTTTACAAGAAGATACACGGTCTTCGTCCTCTACCTGATATGTCTTAACATAAGCCTGGCGCAGAGTTGGAACCTGCTCGGCGGGTATACCGGTCTGATCTCTCTGGGTCACGCCTCTTTCTTGGGAATTGGCGCATACACTACCGGCATGATGATTACCCATTTTGGAGTCCCATTCCCTGTAGCTACGATCGTCGGAGGACTGATGGCCGCGGCCTTTTCGGCGATCATGGCGATCCCAACATTCAGGTTTCGGGGCATTTATTTCGCTATCGGCACACTAATCCTGGCCGAGGCGTTGCGTATCTGGATGATAAACTGGGAATTTACCGGAGGAGCGCAGGGGGTTCACTTTCCGCCGGATGCGGGGCCGAGCCTGCGAGGATTCTACTATATTATGCTGGGGGTAGCTGCGGGAACTACTATTATTTTGTCCCTTATCCTTCGCTCTCAGTTAGGCCTTGGCCTCCGAGCCATCCGCGATAATGAGGATTCCGCCCAGAATATGGGCGTAAACACCTTTAAGACCAAACTTTACGCCTTTTTGATCAGCTCCTTTATCGCCGGAATAACGGGCGGGATACACGCCACCAAGATGAGCGCTATCGAACCCTATTCAATTTTTTCAGCAGCATGGACATTCGCTACGGTCAACATAGTTATTATCGGCGGCATAGGCACCATGGTCGGCCCTATCCTGGGCTCTGTTTTTATTACTTATCTCTCCGAATACCTGGCGGAATATCACACATTCCATCTGGTAATCACCGGAATTATCCTTATCCTCATCATCAGGTTCGTGCCGTCGGGGATCTGGGGGACAATAGGTAATACACGAATTGTAAAAAGCATTATCAGACGGTTTATGGCCTGATTCTTTCCGATGGAGTATTAAAACATGTTACTCGAAATCGATAACCTCAGCAAGCATTTCGGCGCCGTTCGCGCGGTCGAAGATCTCTCTTTCTCATTAGAAGAAGGCAAGGTCCTGGGGATCATGGGTCCAAACGGTTCGGGAAAAACAACTCTACTCAACCTCATTATGGGTGTCTACTCCCATGACCAGGGAGAGATTCGATTTGCGGGTAAGCGCATCAGCGGCCTCTCCACTAATGAGATCTCTCGGCTTGGAATCGGCCGGACCTACCAGATACCGCAGCCGTTTCCTAGAATGACCGTGATAGAGAATCTTATGGTGGGAGTGATGTACGGAGGAAAACACCAGTCAACCCATTCAGCAAGAGATAAAGCCATGGCCCTAATTGAACGCACGGGCCTGCATGATAAGGTCGAAACAGAAGCCAGTAAGCTTGGACTGCTGAATCTTAAACGATTGGAACTGGCGCGCGCCCTATCCTTACGGCCTAGATTGCTCCTTCTTGATGAAATAGCGGCCGGACTCGTGTCCGGTGAGGTTAAATTACTTCAAAGTCTTATCCTGGAACTTAAACAGGAGGGATATACCATTCTCCTTATTGAACATGTCCTCAACGTGATGTTTGACCTGTCCGATCGCATACTGGTCCTGAATTTCGGTGAACGGGTTGCGGAGGGCACTCCTGAGGAGATAGCAGATAATCCCCAGGTCCATGATGTTTACCTTGGCACGAAAGAAACCGATAAGGAGGCAGTCTCCGGGCCGGTTACAGAGTTGCCCCCAACTGACACGGAGTCTACCAAGTTATTGACCCTACAAAATGTAAACGCAGGGTATGGAGATTTTCAGGCCCTGTTTGATATATCTCTTGACATACATGAAGGAGAAATAGTAGCGCTGATCGGTGTAAACGGGGCGGGGAAGTCAACACTTATCAGATGTATCAACAGGCAAATACCGCTCATTAGCGGAGAAATACTCTTTAGAGGAAAGAGCATTGTTGATTCCCGGCCGCATGATATTATCGGGCTTGGTATTGCGCAGTGCATTGAAGGCCGCAAACTCTTTCCAGAATTGACTGTTCATGAGAATGTGGAAATGGGGGCTTATTGCGGCCGAGCTCGTGAAGAACGGAAATCCACAATTGATAGGGTCTACGACCTTTTCCCCGTTCTTGCGGATCGTCGCAATCAGATTGCCAGCACGCTCTCAGGGGGCGAGCAGCAGATGGCGGCTATAGCGCGGGCGCTGATGGGACTGCCGGAACTCATTATGTTTGATGAGATATCCCTCGGATTGGCCCCGCTGATAATCGATAATCTATATAAAGCCATGGTAAATATCAATCGGCAGGGCACAACGGTCTTGTTAGTTGAGCAGAACGTACACAGGAGCCTGGCGTTCGCCGACCGTGCCTATATTATTGAGCGCGGTCGAATAGCACTCTCGGGGACCTCGTGGGATCTCAGCCAGGATGAGAGTGTGAAAGAGGCTTACTTCGGCCTTTAGTGAGTGACTAAACTTGTGGTCAGGTCTTGCATTATAACATTGCCTTATTAATAATCCTGCCGACAGTCGCATAATGAAGTCCCGGGTGTCTGGCTATTATCTGGTGGAAATAATTTTTCCAATGACGGTCTTAACACAAGCCGCTGCTCCCTGAAAATCTCCCGGTGAACCTTCCGGGCCCTTCGTCGCACCAGACATCAATCTTGGCACGAAAATCGCCCCCACAACATCATGAGGTCGGATTTAATTTGACACACAAGGCCAATTTTCCCTATATTCCTTCCTCCCGCTTCAAGCCCTCCCTTTGTCGGAATACAAACCAGAAGAATTCAAAGGAAAGTTAATTGGAACTTATTCAGCGGTTTTATTTAGGAATTATACAGCCAGTTCAATTGGTTCCCGGTGATTAATTGAAAAAGTCAATTATTGAATTTGACAGAATCTCAATCGGTACTTTTTCGATCGGGTGAGGAGTTCCTGGTAAAACCTGCATCTCACCATCCTTCAGCAAACGGTAAAGTTCCACAGTCTCCTCAATACTGACCATTTTATCCCTGTCGCCGAGACCGATTCTCACCTTTTTTTCAATCTTCTGAATATCCTCATTTTTCAAAGGATTACTATGGCCCAGGCAAATATGAAATTCTTTGAATTTTTCAAGTACTGTTTCCCATCCTGACGCGACATGCCTTTCCTGCAGCTCCTTTGCAAACTTAGGCACTTTCTTTCTAATCTTATCCGGGTCTAAAAGCGAGTTTTCCCTTTCAGCGATCTCTGGCGTCCATAGGAATTTTGTCCCGAGGGTAAAAACCCTTTTAATACGATCCGGGGAAAACCTTGCCAGATAAAGGCCTACATGGCCGCCCATACTGTGTCCGAAAATATAAGTTGAGTCGATGGCATGATCATTCATATAGTCAACCACGTTTTCAGAAAAATGCTCTACCCTGAAGGGCCGACTCCTGACCCTGGATATGCCGTGGCCCTCAAAATCCAGGGTGTGGACCGTATATTTATCCTTAAGGAGCGGGATCAGCGGATAAAATTGCGAACTTGCTCCCATGGCGCCATGCAAAAGAAACAAAGATGAATGATTCATTTTTTTAAGACCTCTTTCTTATCCCTGTGGTGAAATCGTTTTTGGAAAAAAGTATCCTGAAATATAAAATAACCCTCCCTTGTTTTTTATCGGACATCACGCTCACCCCTGAATAATTACCCTGATGTTAGCCGGAATTTTCTTAGTACCCCATCCCTGTCCACGCCTGTTCGAAGTAGGTTGAGTTCCTCGTCTATCGGCGGAAAGGTGGTGGGAACGTTTTGCGGCACGATCAGCTCAAAACCCGTGTTTTTGACCACATTGTCTTTTGTGTAACCGGGGTTCACGGATCGTAAACGTGCTGCGCGTGTGGTCTCCTCAAAATCCATAACACAGATTGGGGTGTAGACATAGGCCGGTCCTTTTGCCTGAGGTTTGGCGACCTTCCATCTTGAATCGCCGCCCTCCAGATAGCCCGGTCCGCTGATATAATCCACCTTTTCAACAAAAACCCTGGGATTATGATGCCAGAAAAACAGATATGAATGTTCAATACTTATTTCCCAGGTTGTGCCCACTGATCCCGGTCCCCTGACCTTCAGATTTTCATAGGGGCCTATGCCTATCATATTAACGTTGCCGTACTTGTCCATCTGCATGCCGCCGTGAAAACCAAAGCCCCAATCAGCCCGCAGTCCCATCTCTAATACATCCATCATGGCATTTTTCCCTTCAGCGCCCTTCATATTCCTCGGATGCGCGGAAGTTTCCGGCAGCCGGTCAAAGGTCGGGTTGATGGCGCTGCTGTCTCCGCAGAGCCACCACAGGTTCGGCGCTACCGTGAGGTGGGCCAGCCTTATGGCCGCCATGGGAAGAGCCGCAGCCGCCCCGACCACGCCGACCTTGCCGTCACAATCGGCCAGATTCCTCGCCATTTCGATGGCCATGAGTTCCGCCATTGAATATCGATCCGTCCCCGGATCAACAGTTGTTGCCATATTACATCCTCCAAATAATTTCTTGAATCTTGCATGAGCAATCTTGATAGGAGTAAATGCAACGCTTTAAACACAAGTCTCTCGTTGCTTTATTAAAGAACTCTTGTAAGATTAAACAAGTGCTCTAAGCCGATTTCTTCCAGGTATGCGTAGTGACCCTCTGGGCCGAACACGTATTTATTCAGGTATCCCTCTTCTTTTCCTTTTCCCACCTGGCCCTGATACATTCGAAGGTGCTCCTCATCATACGTATAACAGTGGGAAGACCCGGTCGGGTGGGCGCCGAAAGGAGCGTGAACAACGGCATCCACCATGTACCCCGGCAGGGTGGTCTTTTCGGGATGTTTTTTTGTTTCATCTACTGAGACAAGCTCCTCGGCGCTGACGATCACCAGGTCGGAGGCCTTTGCCTTATCCGGCTCCTGCCGGTTGCCTCCAAGGCACTGGACATTTCCATATTCGTCGGCTTGCTGAGCGTGGATGATACAGGCATCCGCCCTTAATGGGGGGATTGTATAAACCTCCTTTCCTGTATAGGGGTCTGTGATTTTCTTGATTTTGGGGTTAAGTTTCGGGATATCCGTAGCTCCAAACACATGGCGAGGGACTGCGATAAAGGGCAGGCCTGATGCCGCGGCACGGGTTCCAAGGATAACAAAAGGTTCGTCCCCTTCCACTATATTGATGGTTTTTTTCTCGCCCGCTTTTCTGAATGCAGGGGCAAGGCCAAGTCCCTCAAAACCGACATAGGATAAATAGAGGGTATTCACACGCCCGGCTGCGATCAAAAGATCAAAAGCGATTCCGGTAGCCACGGTAGGAATAAGCGTCAAATCCCCGGCCCCGGCGCGGATAGCCTCCCTGATCAAGGCCATGGGGGCATCAAAGAGCTGATCCCCTGCCACGTGGATGGATTTGCACTTTTTAATGATTGTCGTTGCGCATGCCGCAGGCTCTGGCCCTAAATCTCCCCCGTATATCTGGGCGAAACCGACTTTTGGCTTATTTCCCACCTGCCGCTCACCTGCCTCTCCGCGTAAATGCCACACCAGCTCGGTAATTTGAGCGACACCTGTGGCCGCTGCCGGGTGGCCCCTCCCCTCATGGCCGCCGGCAGGATTAACAGGATACTTCCCTGTCAATGCCGTCTCATTCCTTTCAATCAAGGCAGGCGCTCCTCCTTTTTCACAGATCCCGAGTTGTTCGTAACTCATTATTTCATTATAGGTAGTAGGATCACCAATCTCCCAGGGTGAATGCCTTCCTGTACTGAGCGTAAGGGTTCAGGCTGGCATTATAATGATTCTTTTCACAGACCCTCCCGAGTTGTTCCTTTGTCAGGCCGTAGTCTTTCATATAATCTTTGCATTTCCCCGCAAAAAAACCAAGGGCGTCACTGTGCTTTATTTCACCCCTTTCGTCAAGGTACTCGTCCATGTCTTTGGCGGAATTGAGCCACCTGAAACACTCCTGCCGGTCCTCGCCGTGCATCTTTTCCACGCCCATGGCGAGGACGCACTCATGGTTACCGAAGGCCACATCCTGCCAGGCAAGATTTATTGCCGTACCTCCGGTCGCGCAGACATTGTTTGTGTTGACCACCGGGATATCCCCTATGCCGGCCGCCCTCAGCCAGACCTGACCCTGGATTAAAAACTGATTTGACAGGGCCCCTGACTGGACATTACCCACATAGGCCGCCCGAATCTGATTCTTTTCTATCCCCGCGTCATTGACCACACCATCGACAGCCTCTCTGGTCAAATCCTTAAAGCTCTTTTCCATGAACTTACCAATCTTTGTCATGCTGACGCCGAGAATGGCGACTTCTTTACCCATAATTATCCCCTAATAATTCCCTTAAGACAGCGTAGATTCCAGCCGGGCCTTCATACCCCCCTTTCGGGCCTCGTCGATGCGCTCCTGCCAGATGGGCTGTGCCTCATCAGGCATCACAGGCCCTGTGTCACAAAGGGTCAGGCTCTTCAAACGATCCGGATAATTCAGGGCCATATACTGACCGACCATTCCGCCCATAGACAACCCTACCCAGTGGACCCTATCGATGTTCAGAGAATTCAGGAGACCGACGGCATCCTCTCCAAGCATATCTAAGGTATAAGGGCCTTCCGGCGCATCACTGAGCCCGTGCCCTCGTGTGTCATACCTTAAAATACGGAATTCCTTTTCAAGCGCCCTCACCTGAGAATCCCACATGTTTAAATTGCATGCCAGGGAATGGCTCATCACCACCATTGGCCCATCGACTTTGCCCGACATTTCGTAATTTACCTGGATGTCTTTTACCGTGATTTTCATACCTTGCTCCTTCTTTTTTCTTTATCCATAAAATAATCTTCTCGAAAAAATTATTGACTAAATATTAGTAGGGATTGCACCCCCTTCTCACATTAATAAAGGGGTCAAATCTTTGGTTGACTCATGGAGCATTTTATTATATTAGTAGATTATGTCTAGACCATTAAGAATA
>CAYRFN010000149.1:0-9545 GCA_964423495.1 uncultured Desulfobacteraceae bacterium | reverse complement strand
CGTTTTCTGAAAAGAGAGCCCCATGCTCTGCCTTTCTGTTACTAATCTATGGTTAAGGCATAGGGGGCGTTCCATAAGCATGTAAGAATTCTTGTTGTGAATTTTTTAAAAGAGAGCCTCATGTCCTTCTAGTTGCGAAACCTTTTGAACATTACCAAAGTATTAGGTAGGGCAGGTAAGAATGAAGCGCGTTTTCAGCTGGCAAAAACATAGAATCGATTTGATATTGGTCCTTGACCGAGAAACTTTCCTGTGTGATAAATTATACGGGTTGAGACCTTTGAAAAATGTTCAAATTTGGTTGGGTTCAACGAAGTCGATAATTTTAAACACAAAAATACGATGAGTATTTCTAGAGTTAAAAATTAGGATTGACGCAGAAATTGCGTAAAAGAGGGTATTTTTGAAGGATCTCACATGATTAACATTGTATAACTAATCTAAATGGCAGAAGAGAAGGTTTCTATCCCATGTGAAGGGCTAATAATTGAGGGTCTGATGGATAATTCCTCAGGAGAAGAGGCTGTCGTAGTCACCCATCCGCACCCCCTTTATGGTGGAGATATGTATAATAACGTTGTTGAATCCGTCGTGCAGGCCTACCGGCAAGAGGGTTATGCGACACTCAGATTCAATTTTAGAGGCGTTGGGCAGAGTGATGGGAGCTATGATCAAGGAATCGGTGAGCAGGAGGATGTTAGAGCGGCCCTAACATATCTTAGTAAATTGGGGAAATCCTCAATTGACCTTGCAGGTTATTCATTTGGTGTATGGGTGAATGCTCTTGGCCTGAAAAGCTTTGGGCAGGCCAAACGAATGATCATGGTATCTCCTCCTGTGAATTTCATCGATTTTTCATTTCTTGATTATAGCTCTAAGATCCAGTTGGTAATTGCCGGATCTAAAGACAATATTGCCCTACCAGCGCTTATTAAAGATATGATCCCTACCTGGAACCCTCAAGCAGACTTTAGGATTATCCATGGGGCCGATCATTTTTATTGGGGAAAGACCGGAGAAATAAGGGCGATTATTCAGTGTTTTTTAGACCTAAATGGATAAGCAAATGAACAAGATTTGCATCCTAAAAAACCCAATACAAGAATATAAGTGGGGATCTAAAACGGCAATACAGGCTCTCCTGGGACAAACTGAAGCTTCAGGGAAACCGATGGCAGAGCTTTGGATGGGTGCTCATCCGAAGGCGGCTTCGAAGGTATTAATAGAAGGGGACTGGAAATCCCTTGATGAGGTAATCGGGAGAAACCCTAAATCGATCCTTGGGAGGGTTGTTGCAGAAAGGTTTTGCGGTAGACTTCCTTTCCTGTTTAAGGTCTTGGCTGTTGACAGCCCTCTATCAATACAGGTCCATCCCAACCTTGAGCAGGCACAGACAGGGTTTGTAAGAGAAAATAGCCTTGGAATCCTGATTCATGCTCCCAACAGAAGTTTCAAAGACGAAAACCATAAGCCGGAAATCCTTTGTGCCATCACGCCCTTCCAGGCACTGAAAGGATTTCGCAAAGTCGAAGAGATCGTAGCCTTGGTAGAAAAGATTGCCTCTTCGAGATTGTCAGAGGAACTTAAACGTTTGAAAATGGAGGCAAACAACATCGGGCTAAAACATTTTTTCATTACCTTGATGAGAATGGATAGGCTGAGGCAAACTCTTATTGTGAGTGAGGCAGTGAAACTTGCTGAAAAATGGGCAAAAGAAAACCGAGCTTTTTATTGGGTAGTTGAACTTAACAAAACATATCCAGGAGAGATAGGCGTGTTATCACCTGTGATTCTAAATTTGGTTCAGTTGGAGCCGGAAGAGGCTATCTATCTTCCTGCTGGAGAACTTCATGCCTATTTACGTGGTGTTGGTATTGAACTAATGGCCAATTCGGATAATGTACTGAGAGGTGGTTTGACATCCAAGCACATTGATGTCCTTGAACTGATAAAAATTGTTAATTTTAAGGCTGGATCTATCAAGATAATCAAACCCAAAAGACATGGGGTGATCGAAAGAATCTATCCCACGCCTGCCGAAGAGTTTTTGTTATCAAGGCTTTCTGTTGATAAAGGAAGAATCTTCACCAGTCCTCGAGACCGGAGTGTGGAAATTCTGTTTTGCCTGAAGGGCAAAGCAGATGTGAAAGAATCAGGAAGCAGCGAGTTTTTGTATCTGGACAAAGGAAAATCCATTATTGTCCCCTCATCGGTCTCCCGATATCAAATTGAAGGGAACGCAACGTTTTATAAGGCATCGGTGCCTCTTTGACCATTCTGGCCTTTTCTCAGAACCATCCAAAGGATGATTGAAGCAAGGATCATTCCTAAACAAAGTACCTGTCCTATTGAGAGCAGACCCCATAAAAGGCCAATTTGTGGGTCTGGCTGACGGAAAAATTCCACGAGAAAACGAAATGCTCCATAGCCGCTAAGAAACAGACATGCCATGAAGCCAGGTCGGAGTTTGAGATCCTTGAGGTTCCAGAGGATGACAAATAGTAATACTCCTTCGAGACCGGCTTCATAGAGCTGGGATGGATGCCTGGGGTGGGGGCCGCCCTCTGGAAAGACCATGGCCCACGGGACAGAGCTGATACGGCCAAAGAGTTCCCCGTTGATGAAGTTTCCTAACCTTCCGAGGCCGAGACCAATAGGGGCGGTTACAATAACCGTATCTGACACCTCCCAGAAAGGTAAGTGACGCCAGCGGCAAAATAGGATGCCCGCAAGTATAACTCCTATGAGACCTCCATGAAAAGACATGCCTCCATGCCATACGGCGATTATTTCAATCGGATGTTGTAAGTAAAAGTTAAAATTGGGGAATTGGTAGAAGAGGATATACCCAAGACGCGCTCCGATAATGAGGCCAAGGGCTAAAAAGAATATCAGATCTTGAAGAAGTCCACCATGAAGCCCAATACGGCGAGCTCTGGGTTGCTTGGTGATGAGGAAGTAGGAGGCGAGGAATCCCAGCACATACATAAGCCCATACCAGCGAAGATGAATCGGACCGATCTCAATCAAATTTGGATTTATTTTAGGCAAAGAAATCATTTGATAAATAGGCAACTTGGGCCTTACCCTTGTCTTCGTCTACGAAATATAGAAGTATCGCTCCCACCAGAAATAGTATCAAAATGGATGCAATACTATAGCGAGAAGCCAATTGGCCGATGTATGTTATTTGCTGAGTTGTAGGTGATGGGGGCATCAATATCCGCCTTGCAATTAGCCCAACTACACCGATAAGGGCAGGTCCAATAATGGCTGCAAATTTACCTAACATATTATAGAATCCGTAATATTCAGCGGATTGTTCCTTGGGAATTAGCCGCGAATAGTAAGAACGACTAAGTGCTTGAATACCACCTTGGACTAAACCGATGGCGATGGCCAGGATATAGAACTCCTGCTTATGTGTCATCATAATTGCCCAAATAGTTACAAGCACATAAACACCAATAGCAATGTAGATTGCTTTACGCACATCCCATTGTTCTCCCAATTTACCGAATGCCAAAGCGGCCGGGAATCCCACAAATTGTGTAATTAAAAGCGCAAGAATCAAATCATTTGAATTAAATCCAAGCGAAATGCCATAATCAATGGCCATGCGGATTACAGTACCAACACCGTCGATATAAAACCAATATGCGAGTAGAAACAGGAAGATAGTTTTTAAATGGTGAACCTTTTTAAATGTCCTGATAATTTGCAAAAAACCATCAATAATATAATTTTCTCTATGGCGTGATGCGGTGGTTATCTTTTCTTCCGGCACCCACATTATTGTAATAACTGTAAACACGCCCCACCATACGGCAACTGATAAGAATGAGTATCTAACAGCTTCGCTTGAATTAACCAACCCAAAGCTCTCCGGCATTAACGTCATTAACACATTAAGAAGAAATAGCAGTCCACCACCAAGGTATCCCATAGCAAAGCCTAACCCTGATATATAGTCAATTTTTTCTTCACCAGCAATACTTGGTAGGAGAGAATCATAAAAGATGTTTGCGCCTGAAAATCCGATTACCCCCATAGCATAAAGGAAGATTGCCCAGGCCCATTCCCCCTTCTGAACTACAAACAAGGAGGCTGTCATAAGTACACCCAAATAGGCAAAAAACAATAGAAACTTTTTTCTTGCCGATCCTTTATCAGCGATCGCGCCTACGACAGGCGCCATTAAGGCTACGAATAGACTTGCGATTGAATTGCCAAACCCGAGTTGGGCTGTGCTCATATTGACATCGGTGCCATAACTCCAATAGTATTTAAAGAAAATAGGAAAGAAACCGGCCATGACTGTCGTGGCAAAAGCAGAATTTGCCCAGTCGTACATTGCCCATCCCCAAATGGCTTTCTTATCTTTGGTCATAAAACTTGTGTCTTTTTCTTAAATTATTTATTGCACTTTAGCTGAACATCTTTTTGATATAAAAGAAAAGCATGACACCACAAAAAACCAATTTTATTACCGTGCTCAGCATGATTCCGACAAATACCCCCCAGCCTGCCTGCAATGCCTTTTTGGCTTTTTTTGTAGTTAGTAGTTCTCCAGCCAGAGCACCTATAAAACCCCCGATGAATATTCCAAAGGGCGGGAAAAAAATCCCAATTACTATTCCGATAATTGATCCCCATACGGCAAATTTTGATGCACCGGATTTTTTTGCCCCACTGGCAGGGACAATATAGTCCAAAATAGAAACTGATATCGTCAACACTGCCATAATAATCAAAAATGTCGAACTAAATGGTTCCCAATTTTTTGCGAATGAAAGAATGATTAAGGCTAAAAAGCATAGAGGAGGGCCTGGGATGATAGGTAAAATGCAGCCTATGAAACCAACTAATGCGAAAAGTAATCCAAGTATTATTAATACTATCGTCAAAGATACGTACCAAGATCAGGCTTTCTCAAAGAGTTCATTTAACTCTTTAACTACAGCGACTTTTGTATCTAATGGCATATCATCTTCGAATATGAATTCCAGTAGAAATATCATTTTGTAATCTACTGCCGAGGTCTCATATTTTTGGAAAGAGGTAACTTTGACTTCCTTCAGTTTCTTGTAATAGTCTTTTTTATATAGATCGGTTTTTCTTAGTATAAGATTGATTGCTTCATTGGCATCATTAGAATTTTCCAGAACAATTTCGATCCCTTCCAATTTTTTAACAGCATTAATAATTTTTTTGCTTTCAACTTTTATTTTCATTTTCTTGCCAGCCCCCTATTAATTACTCATTTTATCTTACTTAAGATAAAAAACGAATGGTGGAAATAAAATCTTATTGTTATAATTTATCAGCTTATATGGGGATTGTAAAGTATACAACGAAGTTTAGGTAATGATAATGCATCAGGGGGAGACCGGCTTGCCATAATTGACTTTTTAGGTTCATTTTGTTAAAAAGAAATCATCCACTCAATCTTGTCAACCCTTTAAACTAATACGCTAATGTTGATGAATTTGGAAAATCTGATTAACGAGATTCAAAAGGAATCTTGGGCAAAAGGAATTCCTGTTGATAAGGATTTTTGGCTTATTCTCATGGAATGGGTTGAGAAAAACGTGCTCTCGGAATTCTTAGACCATGTTATTGGACAGGTGGATGATATTATTGGCATCAATGCTGATTTGTCTGAACAGCAAATCTTAGAAAAGGCATCTGGATATATGGTGGACTTTTTGGGGGCCCAATCTGGTTCAATCAATATCTATGATCCACAAACCGAACAGATCCTTTGCTATGGATCATGTCCAATTGAAGAAGATATCTATAAGACCTCTGTGCCCTTAGAAAGCAGTATTATCGGAGAGGTAATAAAAACCCGTCAGCCGTGTATAGTACCAAATATTATGGATCTGGAACGCGACTTGAACAAGGATGCCATTTACAGAAAGGGGATTAATTCTTTAATGGCTATTCCGCTTAAGATTCCACGTTTTTTCCCAAATGAGAGGGATACCGTAGGGGTTGTACAGATAAACTACACGGAAAAGAAGCGAGCCTTTACACCCCTTGAGATTCAGATGGCTAACCTTCTGGCTAAAAGACTGAGCTTTGTAATTGCGCAGAAAAAGATACTCTCCATACACAAAATCAATGAAAAGAAGGAGTCTATTGTTAGGCATATCTTCCGTATGGTCAGGGCTCGTGGTGGGATTAAGATGAAGGAGGTCTTCGACCGCGTGATCCCAGAGCTTGCGGACATGGTCAATATCCAAAGCTCTGCCCTTTTCTCCGTTACAGAGGATCTTAATAACGTCGTATTAGAGGCGGGTTATCCTGCTGAAGCGGGTTACCATAGTATTGGTAAGAGTTTTCCCGTTAGTAGTGAACCAGCCTATGAGGTGCTTTTATCACAGAGGGATTATTCATGGGAATCAGCCTATGATGTAGTGACTCCTTCTTATATATTAGTCGTGGATCCTCAAAGAAGTGGTTTGATATCAGCGAATGTCAGACGGTTTTGCTCGTTTAATAACATCAACTCCGTACTCTATGTCCCTCTTGAGGTTGACGGAGACATTACCAATTTTATGACCTTCGATGCATTGGATCAGAGGCAGCGATACAGTGATGATGAGATTGACGTTTTTGTGTTTTTAGGTCAAGAATTAATGAAGGCACGGAGGATGGAGCGGCTGGATGATGCCCTACATGATTTTAAAAACCCGGCCATTGCAACTGCTGGGTTTGCTCGGCGACTAAAAAAAATTCTTGAACAAGATGAGACGAAGCAATCTGGGGAACAGATTCGAAGGTATGTCAATATTATCCTTGAGGAGACAAGTCGCTTGCATGAGTTGGCTCTAGGAATATATCAGGTAGGCAGGGAGAAAGTTATAAACTTTACGCACATACTTCAAAGACGGTTCGAGATCAACAAAGAAACAATGGGGGAACAGCTTAAACAGAATGTTACTTTGAAAGAGGGCCCTTTTAATTTTGAGCTTAAGGTTCGGTGTTATCCCATTCACATCGAACGCGTTTTTGATAATTTGCTCAACAACGCAATAAAAGCAATTCCTCTCAAGGGTGGGGAGCTTGAGATTTGCACGTATTCGGATGGCAAATGGGCTTGTGCTAAGATAAGTAATACGGGTCATATCTCTGAAGAAAATAGGCTTAGAATCTTAGAAGGCGAAGGCCCGGGACGTGGTATATACATTACAAACCGAATTATCCGGTTGCTCGGAGGGAAGATGGAGATCAAAGGAATGAAGGATACAACTTCATTCGTGGTAAGTTTACCTATATATGAAGGTTCTAATAAAAAAGGAGCAAGTTATAAATACAAGAGAACCTAACTTGAATATAAAGCGTTTTTTGTAAAGATGGTTTTTAAATATTAGAAAAGAAAGGGGTGTATATATGGAGACAATTAAGATAATGCCTTGTCTTGATATGAAAGAAGGCAGGGTAGTTAAAGGGATTCATTTTGTGGAATTAAGAGACGCCGGTGACCCGGTTAAGAATGCTGAGTTCTATCAGAAAGAAGGGGCCGACGAGTTGGCTATGCTGGACATTGCCGCAACCCTGGAAAATAGGAAGACCAGGCTTGAGTGGGTAAAAAAGGTCTCTTCAGTTATTGATATTCCTTTGACCGTTGGCGGTGGGATTGCCGGTTTGGAAGATATTGAATCGGTTCTTAATGCCGGTGCAACCAAGATATCCATGAACAGTGCTGCTGTTCATGAGCCCAGCCTGATAAGTGAGGCAGAAAAAGAATTTGGGAAAAATAGGATCACAGTTGCAATCGATGCCAGAAGGAATAAGGAGATGTCCTCCGGGTTTGAGCTGGTGGTTTCAGGCGGAACGAAGCCAGTGGGAAAAGATGCTATTGAATGGGCCAGAAAGTGTCAGGAATTAGGTGCGGGAGTGATCCTCCCCACAAGTATGGATGGTGATGGTACCCAGGCCGGCTATGATTTAGAATTTACTAAGGCCGTTTCGGATGCAGTTGATCTTCCAGTTGTTGCTTCAGGCGGCGCTGGAAAGCTGGAACATTTTTATGAGGGAGTTGTAATGGGCGGTGCTCAGCTTTTATTGGCCGCTTCAGTATTTCATTACCGCACACTTAGCATTAGAGAGGTTAAACAATATCTAAAAGGCAAGGGCTTAGATGTAGCGCTTTAAGAAAAAATTGATTTTGTAAGCGTAGCTTTTTGAAATCGCTTGACAGCATTATGAAAAACATACTAATTATTGTGCCGTTGAAGCCCTTAGAAGTTCATATATGACAGGAGGCGTACAATGCCAACATACGAATTTAAATGTGAAAAATGTAATAAAAATTTTACTCTCATTATATCTCTTTCAGAATATGAAAAGAAAAAATTCCGCTGCACGAAATGCAAAAGCACCAGAGTGAAACAGAAGATTTCCTCCTTTAAGACAGTTACCTCTAAGAAGAGTTAAGATATTTTTTGGGGTTATTTGATATCTCTTTAGTATTTTTTCGTTGTTAATCCTCGATTGACAAAACATCTATTATCGTTTTACTAATCACCGTCTTTTCATTTCTTATGGCTTAGTAGTCCATATCATGCAAGGAGTTTAGGTTTATTAAAGGAAAGAGGAGGTTATCTGCTATGAAATGCCCACATTGTGACAAAGAGTTACAAGGTTATCAATGCCCAGAGTGCAAGGCAATGACTCCTGAGGGGGCAAAATATTGTATGGAATGTGGGTCTTCCTTGATGCATAAAAAAGAAGATATCATCGAAGATGACAATGGGTTTGAATTAGAAGATAGAATCCCTTGTCCGGACGGCACCTGCATAGGTATATTGATTGACGGAAAGTGTACTGATTGCGGGAATGTGTTTGGAGATAAAGCAAAGCCTAAATAAGGGTTAGATATTCAAGGAAAGAGTTTGATGTATGAATTGAAAATTAGTTCTCAATTTGCGGCAGCACATCAGCTTAAGGATTTTGAGGGTGGATGTGAAAATCTACATGGTCATAACTGGAAGGTTGAAGTATACGTTACTGGCAAGGAACTGGGAAAAGATGGCTTATTGATGGATTTCAGGCTGATAAAAGAAAAAACTAATAAAGTTTTAGATGAATTGGACCACAAATTCTTAAATGAGTTGGATGCGTTTAAAACCATAAACCCTTCATCAGAAAACATTTCCCGCCATATCTTCAAATCCCTTCTCCGGGAGTTGAACAACAAAGATGTTAAGCTCAGTAAGGTTACAGCCTGGGAATCTGACTCTGCATGTGCCAGTTATACGGAGCCTTAATTCTTGGTCATACTGGAATATTACCTCAGTTCATAAAAACTATAATTTGGGTAACAATTTAGCGTTTTGAAAAAAAATCATTAGCGAATTATAGGGTATGGAAGTATCTTTCAGGAGGTATCGGCATATGGGTCTCCTTAAGTGACACAATGTTTATGCCATATTCCATAGATGAAACAGGGTCATGGGGATCTCTTTTAAGAAATCCGCAATTTAGCCATGGCAGAACATGGGACTCTCTTTTCAAAAACGAGACGTCAACTGCAA
>CAYRFN010000148.1:0-9553 GCA_964423495.1 uncultured Desulfobacteraceae bacterium | reverse complement strand
GGGTAAGGACCTCCGGGACACCCTTAAGCCTGCTGCCTAATGCGATAAAAAGAGTCATGATAAGAACTTGCTTTTTCGGGGAAATACTATAGAGAAATTCCCATTGTATGTCAAGGGCAAAATAGCCACAACATCTGGGCGTGAGGCAGGATTGCGGTTGAGAGGTTTTTCAGGAAAGTGGCTTGAAGAGCGACCGGGCCTTCAAGGGGTGAAATTTACTGGAAATTGGCATTATTTGAGCCCAATCTTGACACACCACTGCGATAGATCTTTTTGCCAATTTTGAAAATTCATCCGGCATATGCCTCAATTGGATACTGAGGATCGCAGTAGAGATAATCTTCACAGGGCAGGACCTGAGAATCTGACTTGTCTATACGCACATCTAGTGGTGGGCCGATGGTCCTGGGCGGGGATCTGGTTTTTTGATCCCAGAGCCCCAGGTGTTTGAGGATTTTTTTGATGACATCCTCGTTTTCGATGAACGCCAATATGCGCATCCGGCCCTGGCACTTGGGACACGTTAAGGGATCCACTTCGTAAATCTTCTGTATCAGACGCGCCCAGTTTCGTTTGTATTCACTGGATGAACCATCGGGTTCCAGAATCGAAGGTATCAGCTCGTCGTGGTCGTTCTTTTTCCGCTTGCCCCGGGATACGTTGCTGTAATAGCCATAGTAACGAACCATCTGTTCACCCTTGTTCGGGACATGAGAGCACATGGCAGCGAGCTATTCAAGGGCATCGAAGATCTTTTCTTCTTTGCCGTCCTTCGATTGGTAAACAACCTTGGAGTTTTCCGGGATGTAGGTCATTCTCTCCTGGGAAAAAGAGGTGCGGATGATGTACCGGGCCAGATTCTCAATGGCCTTCTCCTCACCGGGTTGAATTCTCGGGCCACAATACACATTGAACCCGGAATGCCGCCATCCCATCATCATATCTATCTGAGCGTTGTGCTCCGCGATTTCCCATAACTCTCAATGCTGAAACAAAAACGCCATAATTTGAATGCTCAATTTTGAAAATTGCTTTTAAACCGAAGGACGAAAAAAGAAGAAATTGACAACTTAAGGTGCCAATTTGGCACCTCAAACTGCGACTAACATGGGGTCCCCCGGATGCCAAACATAGTGCCTGTAGAAAGAATCGAAAAGTCCATCTATCTGATCCGCGGATAATAAGGTCATGTTGGATACTGACTTGGCGGAATTGTATGGGGTAGAGATAAGGGTGTTAAAACAGGACGTCAGAAGGAATAAAAAACGATTTCCAGATGATTTCATTTTTGCGCTGAAAAATCTACGGAACTACAAGTGATACAGAAAAGGGACAGGTTCTTGTTGGATAGGCACAAAGATAAATAAGACCTCAACAAAAAGTTGCGCTTAAGGGAACGGCGGTTTGTAGTCTAGTCCGAGTTCTACCATTGCCTTATCACGCAATTCCTTCAGGTATGAGATCATCCGTATGCGCACTTCTTCCGGTAAGGTTGATATTATTGAGTGGACTGACTCTATTCTAGTGGAATTATCATAAGCTTGTTTTCCCTTTTTCGTTAGGCTAACTCGCAATAAATTCTTTCGATCCAAATCCTTGGTCATTTTTATTAGTCCCTTCTTTTCCATCCGTGTTAAAAGAGCGGATATTGAGTTCCGCTCCCGTACCATCCACCTTGATATTTCGGCAGGTGTAGCCTTTTGACCAATGGATTGAGTAATAAATAGAACGGCATGCTCTACTAATGATACCCCATTTTTTCGTAATTCCTTCTCGCTTGATTTAAATATGACATGTCCTGCTTGTCGCAATAATACGAATAGTTTGTAGTCTAAATCTTTGGATAAAGATAATTTCATTGTAATACTCCTTAACTAGATTCAATTTTGCACCTATACAGCAATTTGAAATAGAGAATTATATTCGAAGCGAGAAATAATCTTTCTTGTTTATCAAGATATTAGTTGGTAAATGGCCTCCGGCCAAACCCATCCTGTAACGGTATAGCCAGGCTTACATGACCCCGCCCACAGGATGTGGGTTTCTAACCTGGAACCCACAATGTCGATATCACATTTAAATTTGGAATGTCAACTTGATTTAACGATAGAGTTACAGCTAACTTTCTGATCTCAGCCAATTTCCCGCGACCGATCAGCACGGCTTTGGCAATAACATGATCGAGATCGTTATGGTGTATTCAGAAAATAATCTGATGATGCTCTTAAGTTTCCAGCCATCTATTACCCATTAGCTTCCTTCCAAAAAACTATCATGAACTTGCTTCATATGGTTGGCCAATATCCCAGAGTGTAAAGGGTAGGGAAATAAGCATAGCCCATAAAAAGAAGAGTTGGTAAAAAAGTTCTGGTAAAAAAGTTCTTGACAAACTGTTTTTCAGGATATTAAGGTACTATATGTTCTTATAAGAACATCGTAAAGGAACATAGTTTAAAGAAATTGATATTGCCTAAATAGTTAACAGATTAGAAAGAAGAAAGGAGGTGGATGATTTTAAAGCGCTTTATTCTTGCGTAAAAAAAAGAATATGGAGGCAGTGATTAAAGACGTCAGTAGGAGAAATTGAGAAGCGAGAAGCATTAGAAAATGTAGTGTAAATGGCTATTAAAGAAAAGAGAAGGAGATTAAGAAAATGCCATATGAAAATTTAATGAAACCAATTCAAATCGGTTCTATGGAGATAAAAAATAGATATACCTACTCACCGACTAACAATATCTTCTACAGTTGGGATGGACAGATGAATGATCAGGAAATGGCATATTATACCGCCAGGGCAGTCGGTGGGACCGGCGCGATTATTTACGGTGCGCTCCTCTCAACTGAGTTTGGTGTACCGTATATGCAACATCCGTGGGTATTCTGCTATGAAATGTCGCATGTCCCGGGTCTGTCGATGTTTGCTGAGAGTATCCGTCTCGCCGGAGCTCAGCCCATTATTCAGTTATTGCCTGTCCCCAGTGCCGGGGGCGTCAATTGGAAAGGCATACAGCCGGTAGCACCGTCAGTGGGAGTGGCTCCCTGGGTAGTCCAAGTCCCCTTATTTCATAAGCTGCTTAAGGAACGGATACCGGGTTCATGGATCAGCAAAAATGTTGGTGGAGAAGCGCCGGCCAGCGAATCCAGAGAGGTTACTCTGGATGAGATTAAGCTTGTTTTAAAGCAACATGCGCATGCCTGTAAGATTGCCACGTACGCTGGCTTCTCCGGCATAGAAGTCCACGCCTGCCACAGTTATTTTGTAGACTCGTTCCGCGATCCCAGCATCAATAAGCGGACAGACGAATATGGTGGAAGCGAGGAAAATAGAAATCGCTTCGTCGTTGAGATCGTTGAGAAATCTATTCGCGCCGCTAAAGAGGAAAACTCCAATATGGTGGTTGGGGTTCGTCTGAGCGTTGAATGTGGCGAGGGGGGTTACTCTTGGGATGAAACAAAGAGATTGGCCCTTCAACTTGAAAAGCTGGGTATGGACTATTGCCATCTGACCCTTGGTAGAGGCCAGGCCCATGAGACCCATAGAGACGGTATTTTCATAGAATATGGCAGGGAGATGAAGAAGATTCTGAAGGTTCCCGTAATCGTTCCCACTATCCATGACCCAGACCTGGCAGAAAAGGCGGTTGCCGAAGGGTGTACAGATATGGTGGCCCTGGGAAGACCGCTCATTGCTGATCCATATTATGTTAGTAAGGTAAAAGAAAACAGAGTGAAAGACATCAATAAGTGCACAAAGTGCGCGTTTCATGCGGTGCCTCATGGGCTCAATCTACCCGCTAGGTGCGCTGTCAATCCTGAGTGTGGATTCGAGAGACATAACCCGAATTACATAATGAAACAAGGGTTTAACAAAGCAGGCATGCTCCCGCATGTCTTACGGAAGAAGTAAGCTAAGGTCGGATCATGTCAGGCGAGCAATATAAAAATAGACGATAATGTGACAAACCGAGGAAAGGCAGTTAAGAAAACGATTATGGAAAAAGCTACAGATATGAAAGAATTGCCCTTTGCCGAGGGGTTCTTGACCGAGCCGCTTGAGCCTCGGGAGAACGTTCGACTGCTTGGGACTAAGTGCCATGACTGTTCTGCCGTACTGCTGGGGAGTAGGGGAAATTGTGAAGCCTGCTCGTCAATAAATGTGGAAGTTATACCTCTTTCCCGCAAAGGAAAGATATGGAGTTACACGATTATGCGTTATCCGCCGCCATGGGTTTTTACTATTCTTAACCCTCACCAGCCACCTTTACCTGTGGCCTGGGTGGAACTTCAGGAGGGTGTCCAGATCATATCCCATATCGACAGCGCTCCTGAAGATCTTCAAATAGATCTTGACGTTGAGTTGGTCATTGAAAAGGGGTGGGAAAATGAGGAAGGGCATGACGTTCTGATGTACCGTTTCCGACCAGTGCAGGCGTAAGGAAGGTAAAATATGGACAACGCAATTATTGGAGGTGTTGGAATACACCCTTTTGGGAGATTTGATAATAAACCCTATACGGCGATAGGCCGTGATGCGGTAGTTATGGCGCTGGAAGATGCCGGTATACAATTCAAGGACATTCAGGCGGCGTTTGTCAGTCGCATGTATTTGCCTGCGACTGCAGGGGTTAAGACGTTATCTACTCTTGGACGTACTGAGATACCTATTGTGGATGTAGAAGCGGCCTGCGCCGGCGGGGGCGCTTGTCTCCGCCAGGCGACCACAGCCATCAACAGTGGAATGTATGATGTGGTACTGGCGCTGGGCGTTGAAAAGATGCCGCGCGGCTTCATGGATCCCAGGCAGCTCTATGATCTTTGGCAGTGCTACGGAGGACTGACGCAGAATCCGATGTATTGGGCCATGAACGCCAGACGGCATATGCACATATATGGAACCACGGAGGATCAGATTGCCAAGATTGCCTATAAAAATCATAAAAACGGTGTCAATAACCCCTACGCCATGTACCGCAAAAAAATGACCATGGAAGAGATCATGAATTCGGCCCTGGTCTGCGATCCGATGCGACTCTTTATGATATGCGCTCCCGACGAGGGAGCGGCGGCGGCAGTCCTGTTTAGTCCTAAAGCGGCTAAAAAATATACAAGCAAGCCGTTGACCCTGGCAGCCTGCGCCCACCGGGTTTCGGCCGTTCCTTTTTATAACGTTGCCGGCTACACAAACTACGAGACGGGCAATGAGCCGGTTACCACTACCGCCGCACGCGAGGCCTACGAAAAGGCCGGCGTTGGACCGGAAGACATCAACTGTGCGGAAATACAGGATACTGACTCTTTCTGCGAACTGGAGCATTATGAACAGCTTCTGTTCTGCAAAGAAGGAGAAGGAGGCAAGCTTATACAAGATGGTGTCACCGAAATGAGCGGCCGGTTACCCGTGAACATGAGCGGTGGCTTAATCAGCAAAGGCGAGCCGGTAGGCGCTTCAGGGTTGGGCATGGTCTTTGAAATATGTATGCAACTCAGGGGTGAGGCAGGGCCCAGGCAGGTCAAAGGCGCCAAAATAGGACTGGCCCAGGCTTACGGCTCCATGGGGCATGTAACGGTCACCATCATTCAGACATAAAAAACCTCCAACCTGTGTAAAGAAGTCGGCGTTAGTGGATGCTGGCAATGTAAAAATGAGTAAGACGTCGAGTTCAAGACCAGCGAGAGACGTTCGACAAAGAGGTTAAACTAAAATCTAAAAGGAAAACAAAATGCAGAAATCTGAAGTAGATAAAAAGCTGGATGAATATTTGGAAAAGGCGAATAAAAATATCGGAGAGACAAGAGACCATAAAGGTAAGCTTGGACCATTTCCGATAAATGTTCTTGATTATTATGGCCAGCAACATAATGAATGGGTCACTACGGATTCAATCAGACATTTTGCCTGCGGCTTTGGTGACAGAAACCCCCTTTGGTGGAACGAAGACTATGCCAAAAAGACCAAATGGGGGGGTATTATTGCACCGCCAACATTCATAGATTTTATCGCTGCCCCCTATACATGCAGAAAAATACCCTCGCCTCTGGAATGGGGATTAGTAGGATTGCCATCCGGGCCTAATCGAAAGATGTTCAAGGAAATACGTCCCGGCGATAGAATACAGGTGTTTGATAAGTGGCTTGGTATCAAAGAGATAAAAGTAAAGGACGAAAGATACAGGTTCTTTATCTCTTCCGAAGAGAGAACATATAAAAATCAGAAAGACGAGATTGTAGCCATAGCCATTGCCAAGTGGGGAATACTCGCAACCTATGCTTTCGCTCCAACACTGGGGATCCTTTTTGCGGGAAGTGGTGTTAGAAAAAGGCGCAAATTGACTGACGAAGAGCGTGACGCTATTATCCGTGGGTATGAAGAAGAAACGAGACGCGGTTCTGATAAACTGTCATGGGAAGATGTTACTGTGGGTGAGGAAGTCAATTTGCATCCTGTCGGTCCCCTTACTGCCTGGGATACAGCCGCTTTTCTGGAGGCAATCCCTGGCCGAGCTATCGCCTTTGATACGGAATGGGAAAGAATTAAAACAGACTTCAATTTTAGCTGGCTTGATCCCGAAATGAACGCCTGGACAACTGGGGGTGAGGGTCACTTCCGTGATGGCGGTGGACACTCAAAAATGATTACGGGCGGGCCCGCATTCGGTTTTGGAGGGCAGCAGGAAGGGCTTATTTCTCGTGCCATCTGCAACTGGATGGGAGATGACGGTTTTGTGAAGAGGATGGACAGTCAGTTTCGTGCTCCGGTTGTTTGGGGAGATGTCATCACAACGAAGGGAAAGGTAACCAATAAGTCGGTCGAAAATGATGAGCATCTGGTAGACCTGGAACTACATTGTGAAAATCGGGATGGTCTGGTTCTTACAAAAAGTTCCGTTACCGTGGCGCTTTAATGCATTGTCTCCGATAGCTCCATATTCCTGTGAAAATGCGACAAGTCAAGTTCCTTTTGGATGCCCCCTAAATTTAGGGGGCAAAAAAATGCTTTGTTCTATGGGCCGGTTATATTTTTCATCTCATTTTCATGGCCCGTGTTTAAGCCTATGAGAAGATGAGCTGAGCGTTTCGGGGAAAACAAGACAAATGAAAGGTTAAAAGCTATGGCAGGGAAATTTGGGGTCAGACTCGGGTCAGCGGGCGAAGGATATGATTATACAGTTGGGATAGTAGACTTCGCACGTATGAGGCAAGAGAGACTATCTAAAGCCCAGACAGCGATGAAGAAAAACGGGATTGCAGCGGCTTTATTGCTAAGGCCCGAAAACATTCGATATGTGACCGGTACTCATTTTCCGGATTTTGTCGAACGGCTTAGATATGCTCTATCCTTTACTGAACATGATCCTATTTTGTTTACTATGGGAGGGTTCAACCTAGGAGAGTGCCCCTGGCTCAAGCCTGAAAATGTCAAAATATCCAGACACTGGGCTGCGGAATCACCCGGTCGCGAAGCTACCTGGGAAGCGGCAAAACAATTTGCCTCTGAAATAAAAAATGAATTAATAAAAAAAGGACTAGAAAAAGAGAATCTCGGCACAGATGGCTATCTTGATGAGCCTGGAAGGCAAGCGCTGGTAGAGGCGGGAATACAACTTGTCAATATTCAACCGGTGATGCTTGAAGCAAGAGCCATAAAAACACAGGACGAAATCAATTGTATCCATATGGTGAGTGTATTATGTGATACCGCCCATTATGCGATGTATAAAGCAATCAAGCCAGGTATCAGAGAGAGGGATATCGTAGCTGTGGGAAACGAGTCCTTGATTAAGGCCGGGGCTGAATCTGTTTGGCAAGTGGCGGTAAGTTCTGGTGGCAAGGTTGGGGGAATAAGTATTGTCTCAGATAAAATAATCCAGGTAGGCGATGTGGTAACCATTGATATTGTCCGTGCCTCCTATATGGGATATCAAAGCTGTTACTATCGAAATTATTTAGTTGGCAGAAAGCCCACAGATAAAGAGAAGGAGTTGCATGAGAAATCTTTGGAGAGGATGTACAAGGTTATAGATGCCCTAAAGCCAGGAGTAACCACTGACGAGTTGGCCAAACACTGGATGCCGGCTAGAGAGAAGGGATTCCCTGATGAATGGTACATGTGGTGCGATGATTTGGCACATGGGATTGGTTTATGGCTATATGAATATCCTATAATCAACAGGCTGTGGTCCCTGGAGCATCCCATGACCATTGAAAAAAGCATGACCATGGCAGTTGAGTGTATGGAATTCGATCCTTTGGTCGGAAGGACCAAATTGGAAGAAATGGTTGTTGTAACAGATAACGGTGCGGAAATATTTACCCGGATGCCGGTAAAGGATATGATGATAGCCAACCCGATAACCACTGCAGATTCTTAAGTTATGAATTTGTAATTCTATATAAAAAAATGCGATATTATAGTACAAAGAGAAAATCGGGCAAGACATGTAGCATGTTTATGTTAATCATTATGTCCGAAGTCAGTTTTTGTTATTAAAAAATTTTGGAGAGAAAAAATGAAAATTGGGGTTTTGGGAACGGGTGTTGTAGGGAAAAAATTAGGCACTGGTCTCGTAAATCTTGGGCATGAAGTAAGAATGGGAACCCGCGATCCGAATAGTGAGAGGGTTAAAAAATGGGCAGGAAAAAGCGGTGAAAAAGCCTCAGCGGGAACATTTGCTGAAGCGGCATATTTTGGAGAAGTGGTGATTATTGCCGTGTTATGGACCGGATGCGAAAATGCAATCAAACTCGCTGATCCTCAAAATTTTACAGGGAAAGTTGTAATGGACGTGACAAATCCACTAATATATGAAGAAGAAGGGAAAATGCCGAGCCTAGCTTTGGGTCATAATGATTCCGGTGGTGAGCAGGTGCAGAGATGGCTTCCCAATGCGAAGGTTGTAAAAGCATTTAATATTGTTGGTAACCCACATTTTGTTAATCCTGATTTTCCCGAAGGCAAACCTGACATGTTTATCTGTGGAAATGATTCCAATGCCAGAGAGGTGGTTACAGGAATTTGTAAATCTCTCGGTTGGCCGGTCATAGATTTTGGCGATATAACAGGTTCACGTTACCTAGAACCACTTGCAATGATCTGGATAAAATACATGTACGATAACAAATTCTTCTATAATCATGCCTTTAAATTATTAAGAAAATAAGGGGATGTTGTCGGATAAATAAAACTGCCAATGAAGGGGCCTCCAATAAAAGGAAACTTGATATACCTTACAATGATGGATCGAATAGTGTATTATAGAAGTATCAATCTATCTTTTGGGGATATGATTGGTCTTGACTTTGCGGTCATATGTTCAAAGCATGGTTGTTGAGGCTATTGGCAATCTGCCGCTATTTGGGCAAGGTGTCTTGAGAAGTTAGTGATTGCGTATAAATAGCCTTGGAAACCCAGCAGTTTCACCTATTCGAACCGACCAGATCTGACCCAAATCATGGTGCAATCTCGTGATAATTTAATGTTCCGAACCACTAAGAACGAGGGTTAATAATGATGAAATTTAACTTCGGCCGACAGATGCAATCCCTCGCGAGA
>CAYRFN010000147.1:0-9643 GCA_964423495.1 uncultured Desulfobacteraceae bacterium | reverse complement strand
TGCAGGGAGAGGTGTCTTTTCACTTGACTCGCCCTTTAATGGGTGACCCCTTTATGAATGGGCGAATTATTCACAACATAAATCGGCAGGATTCCCAATCGAGTGCCCACTCGAACAAGGGAAGCTGTTTTCCCATTTTATCCGAACGGGAAACAGGGCCATCACGAGAGATAGGAGATCCGCTCATGAGCATTGCCACCACCTACCTTCGATCGTTCAACACCCACAGAGTCGATCCCTACCCGGTCGAAAAATTGAAGCGGGTAGACCGTCCCACTACCATTGTCAACGAAAACGACGTTCAACGTGTTGACGAAAGGGAGAGCGGATTCAACCGCGCGACACGGGGCGATTTCGGGCCATACCTCCAGGAACAGCGCCCGCGTTTTGTCATGAAGCACCCCCTTTCCGGCGCCCTGGGACAGATGCAGCTGAACTTGGTTAATTACGTGGACGGGGAAACGGCCCCTCAAAAGGCGCCGATCCCTGACGATCCGAAAACGATAGCCCGCCACATCAAGGAAACGGCCTTTTTTCTCAGAGCCGATATCGTGGGAATCAGTGAACTGCCGCCATACGCGGTGTACAGCCACAGCATGGTCACGGGCGAACCGGTGGACCTGAACCATAAATTCGCCATTTCCATCGTCGTGGATCAGGACTGGAAAACCGCCAATGCCACGGTCGGCAATGACTGGATCAGCAATTCCATGAGCTTTCTGGCCTATTCCTCATCGGGATTCATCGCCTGCATCCTGGCGGACTACATCCGAAGGCTGGGGTATCCGGCAAGGGCCCACCATGCGCGAGATTACCAGGTGGCTGTCCCGCCGATCCTGCTCAAAGCCGGTATCGGGGAGATGTGCCGGATCGGGGACATTGTGCTCAATCCGTTTCTAGGCCCGCGGTTCAAGGCATCGGTGGTGACAACCGATCTGCCCATGGCCGTGGACAAACCCATTGATTTCGGCCTTCAGGATTTCTGCAATCATTGCAAACAGTGCGCCCGGTACTGCCCTTCCGGGGCGATCAGTTTCGGTGACAAAGTCATGTACAACGGGTATGAAAAATGGCCCAATGATGTGGAAAAATGCACCAAACAGCGCTGCGGCAACAAGAAAGGGTCCGGATGCGGCGTATGTATCGCCGTATGTCCGTGGAACAAACCCTACACGCCCTTTCATAGGTTCGTCCAGTGGACCATGATCCATGTTCCCCTTGCCCGCCGCTTTGCCGTATGGGGAGATGAACTAATGGGCTATGACAAGCCCAAACTCGAAGACAAATGGTGGTTTGACCTCGAAGACGTAAACGGTGTACTAGAAATACCCAAATATTCTGGGGACAGGGGAGAAAACAAAGACCCAGGGAGGTAAAGCCGGTGGGAAAACCGGAGAGGTCGTGCCGAAGGAATTTGTTCCGGAGTTGAGCGACCGCTGCCGCGAGGTTTCTTTGCCAGTGCCGCTCCTGGTCGGGGATGACCCCTTTTCCCCCTGCCCACAGGCGCACCTGGCAATGCAGAGGCGGGCTTTACGCCCGCCGGTTTGAACGCGAAAACACCCGTAAAAGTAAAAGGGGACACGTTCTTAATATCTTAACTTAAAATATATTTGGTTATGTTATTTGTATAATATGCCAAGACAGACGCGAATAGATGCCCCGGGAGCCCCGCATAACATTATCGCCAAAGGGAATGAGAAACGAAAGATATTTGAAGACAAACTGAGAACCAAGGGGCCCCTTGATTCTCATAAAAGAACACTTGACATTGATGCATAATTGATGCATATTTATGCATATGAGAACAACACTAAACATAGACGATAAAATATTGGAAAATGCATCTAAGCTGACCGGTATAAAAGAAAAAACATCTCTTGTTCGGTTGGGTTTAGAAGCGTTGATCGCACGTGAGAGCAGCAAGAGGCTCTCAAAACTGGGTGGGACTGAAAAGAAATTGGATACCATACCCCGAAGAAGGCCATCTAAATCTTAACTATGGTTTTAGTTGATACTTCGATATGGGTTGACCATCTGAGAAAAGGCAATCGGCATCTTGAGAAGCTTCTATTGGATGCAGAGGTAGTTTGCCATTCTTTTGTCATCTGTGAATTAGCATGCTGTAATATAGAGAATCGATCTGAAATCTTGACCTTACTTCAATCTCTTCCAGCAATTCCGACCATAGATCTTGACGAATATTTATATTTTATAAATCAGAACCTATTATATGGTTTTGGCATTGGTTTCGTGGATATTCATCTTTTGGCTTCAGCTAAATTAATAGACGTCCCAATATGGACTGCTGATAAAAAGCTTAAAGAAACTGCGATTATTCTAAATCTCTCATATAAATAAATGAGGGTCATCTCCAAAAGAGTTGGTGATTTCCAAAGGATTCAGGGGATCAAGGGGTCAAGGATTCCAGTGAGAAAATTCCCTAAATTACCTTAAATCCGTAAATAATTATTGCTGGTAACCCGCATTTGATTAAAAAATAAAAAAAGGAAGGGGGATTGCACCCCCCTTACCCTCCGCACCGCATTCATCCCCGTGTTTCCACACGGGGCATTATGCGGGATTTTCATAAAGTCAGTCATAGTTTTAACTGCATTAATCATCCTGTTCACGGTATGTGCATGTGACAATTCATCTGAGGCACAACCACCGGTAAAACTATGATGAATTCTGTAAAATATGATCTGTACTAATGTTATGAATACAAGTTTAAAGGTGGATGATGTTTTCATACATATTTATGAAGATTCTTGAAAGCCGGCCGCATCGCTACGACTGGGGCATAAATCTGCTTACAGGCGGCCATGCCCGTAGGGTCAAAGACGAGATTGTGGCAAATCACATTCGGCCTGGCATGCTTGTTCTTGATGTCGGTTGCGGAACAGGAGACCTGGCTGTAAGAGCTGCTCAAGCCGGTGCGTGTGTGACTGGTTTGGACATTTCGGAAGGTATGCTTGCTGTTGCGAGGGAACGGATCAATAAAAAAAGAATAGGGAATGAAGTCGTTTTTCATCATGCCGGAGTTGTTGAAATAGACACGCTATTCGATGAAAACAGCTTCGATCTCATTACATCTACCTTAGTGATAAGCGAGCTGTATGGCGAAGAACGAGAATGGGCCTTAAGAGAGTTATACAAGATTCTGAAATCTGATGGAACGTTATTAATAGCGGGCGAGGTAAAACCGAAACATCCGTTAAGACGAGCTCTCTATTACGCCCTGAGATTGCCGCTGGCGTTAATCACCTATTTTATATCCCAGACCGGCACTCAGGCGGTAAGGAATATCAGCACGGAAATACGGAATGCGGGCTTTGAAATCGTGGAGGAAAGGAAATCGTTTCTCGGAAGTTTTGTCACCGTTGTTGCAAAAAAATCAAAAGCTATTCCATCTGCGGCATATGCACGAGCAATGAAGCCCGAGGAGGATAAATCAGCTATTAAAACTCTGTTTGATTATGTTGGAAGATGGTTTCCCAATCCTATAGAGCCTGGTTTGAGGATAATAGGCTCACCGGATAGAAAAGGCCCTGTCATCATTACCGCGAATTTTCATCTCACGGTGCGGCGGGTTGAAAAAGCGCTTGCGGGTCAAAACTGTTACTTGCTTGTCGTGCCGACGAAAGGTATCAACGCATGGTGTGCGTCTGCTGGCGGCGAGATGAATACTCATTCCATCATAACGGCACTGAAAACGAGCGGAATGGGTGAACGCGTGGAACACAGGGCGCTCATACTACCGCAGTTTTCAGCTCCAGGAATTGACCTGAAATTATTAAAGAAAATAACCGGTTGGAAGGGAAAATGGGGGCCCGCATATGCTCGCGAACTGCCAGTATTTTTTGCAAACGGCTATAATAAGACTCCAGAACAGTGCCTCGCACATTTCCCCTTATCCTTTCGTATGGAAATGCTATTCGTCATGAATGTATTGGTATGGATAGTCTTGGCGGTGATCGCCCTGGTCATTCATCCTGCTTGGGCGCTTATTACCACGGCGATTTTCTGGGGTGCAGGGCTTATTCTTTACGCTGGGTATCCCATTTTACCTTTCAAAAGCGGGTGGTTAAAAGCGCTAATGCTCAGTATTATAGGAATGGCAATTTTTATCGCGGTGTCCGTTTATACTACCGATAGCCCCTGGCACTACACAGGCTGGATGCTCTTCACCTGCCTGGCCATTCTGTCCATTGGGTTCGATCTCAGAGGTATTGTGGGCGCTCATACATCCGAGGCAGAGACATTTATGCATAGACTGGGTTTTGATTCTTTCGGGGATCTCTTTCGAGCGAAAGGCGTCCACAAGGGGATTATCACTCAAGACAAATCCAGGTGCGTAAATTGCAATACATGCCGTATGGTATGTCCTACGGGAGTATACGGAATCGCAGAAAACGAAAAGGATGTCATTATCATTAATGCCTTGGCCTGTCTGATATGCAATGCATGCGTGACGCAGTGCGAAAAAAAGGCACTATTCTTGAGTTGATAGCAGGCATATATTTGAAGACGACATACAACAGGATGCAGGATGACACAAAAAGCCGGCGTGATTTATTATCAATTTGATAAGCCTATTCCGGCTTTTTGTGCATCTGATCTTGAGTGTAATCTTCTTCGTTTTGCTTCGCTTTCATCAGGTCTAATTTTTAAATGACAGCCTTATGAGGGGTTTAGGTATGACCTTTTTCACTCAATTTTATCAACGGGTAATATTACTTGACTTAACAGTGCATTTTCTATATATTTAAAATAAAAGTGTAATTATTTTTCGATTAGGATAGATTTAACAGATAGATCATAGAATCTATATAGGAGTAAGCATATGGCCTGGGATTGGGACAAATTGCAGAAGCGAAGAACAGGCGGGACAGGTGGAGACCATGAAGGCCCCCCGAATGTAAATGAAATTATTGAAAGAATAAAAGGGGCAAAGGGGAAATTCCGCGGAGGAACTTGGATCATTATCATCGCAGTTATCCTGATTTTCCTTGGTTCCAGTTGTTTCTATACGGTGGGTGTGGATGAGGTCGGAATAATCCAGAGGTTTGGTAAATTCGTCAGAACAACTCAACCCGGTCTTAACTTCAAATTACCCACAGGCATTGAAAGGGTCAGCAAGGTCAGGGTCAGACATGTCTTCAAAGAGGAATTCGGTTTACGAACCCTTCAGGCAGGCATTAAAACACGCTATGCCCCGGGCTCAGCCTATCAGAACGAATCACTCATGCTGACAGGGGATCTTAATGTAGCCATAGTTCCCTGGATCGTACAGTATCGTATTAATGACCCATACAACTATCTATTTAAAGTTCTCAATGTCAGAAAGACATTGAGGGACTTAGCCGAGTCTACAATGCGGCTGGTTGTTGGGGATAGAAGTATTAACGAGGTTATTAGCAAGCGAGAAGAAATCGCTACATCCGCTACAGGGCTTTTGCAAAGGGAGCTGGATATGGCAGAAACAGGTATAAAAATCGTTACAATTGAGATGAAAAGGACAAATGTTCCTGAACCGGTTCAGCCATCGTTCAATGAGGTAAACCAGGCCATCCAGGAAAAAGAGAGGATGGTTTACCAGGCAAGAGAACAATACAACAAGGTCATTCCTGCAGCTAAAGGAAATGCTGAAAAAACTATCAAGGCAGCAGAGGGGTATGCCCTTGACCGAGTGAATCGTGCAAAGGGTGATGCCTCAAGATTTCTTGCACTCTATAGGGAATATAGCAAGGCTGAAGATATCACCCGTAGACGTCTGTATCTGGAGGCCATGCAAGAGATCTTTCCGGGCATGGGCAATAAATACATTGTGGATGCTGACCAGAAAAACTTTCTCCCCTTGCTCAATCTTGGGAAATCAAAAGGAGGCGAATAATGAAACTCAAGGTCCTAATTGGCGTCATTATCTTTCTCCTGATCGTCGTTTTTTCTGGGGTCTATACTGTTGACGAAACAAAACAGGTGGTTATCACCCAATTCGGGAGAGCAATTGGCAAACCAAAGGTTGATGCCGGCCTTTATCTTAAGATTCCTATCATCCAACAGGCCAACTACTTTCCTAAGAACCTCCTTGAATGGGACGGTGATCCAGGACAGATTCCCACCCTGGACAAGACATTCATTTGGGTAGACACCTTCGCCCGCTGGAAAATTGTTGAACCATTAAAGTTCTTCCAGACTGTTAACAACGTAACGGGTGCCTTGGCTCGACTCGATGATATTATTGATGCAGCGGTTCGTAATTTCATCACCTCTTATCCACTTATAGAGACAGTACGAAAGACCAACAGGAAACTTGACACCTTTGAAATAGGTGTTGACCAGATCGCAGAAAAGAGGATTCTGGTCGAAATTAAGACTGGCAGAGAAAAGATAATTAAGGGAATTCTGGCCCAGGCTTCACCCAAATTAGAAAAATTCGGCATAGAACTTGTTGATGTGGCCATAAAGCGACTAAATTATGTAGAAGAAGTCCGTAAGTCAGTCTATGGAAGAATGATTGCTGAGAGGAAGCAGATTGCTGAAAAATTCCGTTCAGAGGGTGAAGGCGAAGCACGCAAGATTGAAGGGAACAGGGAAAAGGAGTTGAAGAGAATCACTTCCGAGGCATATAGAGAGGCCCAGATAATAAAGGGTAAGGCCGATGCAGAATCTACAATGATTTATGCCCAGGCCTATGATAAGGACCACGATTTCTACTACTTTTTAAAATCCCTCGATGTCTATAAGAAGACTATGGACAAAGACACTTCTCTTATACTTTCTACAGACTCTGACTTTTTGAAGCACCTTAGAGGTTACAAAAGCAAATAATAATAAGAAGATAGTAGGCGAGAAAAATAGTAAAAAAGTATTAATTCTGAATGTCAACAACTTTAAGCTGAACCCTCTCATACCCCTGCCACTGATTTATTTCCGGAGTGAAGACAGCGTTAATGGTGTTCCCATAGTGGGAATACCTGTCCGCTAAGCCAAACCCAATAGCCTCATAAGTTTCTCCACCCTGTCGCAACCTGAGCCTAAGGTGATTCTCGCCTACAATCCAAGATCCAAGCACCTCCAACGAACGGGCCAGGAAGAGGGGTTCAGGATTTCCTTGTCCAAATGGGGATAAGGCCTTTATCTGACCGATCATTTCAGAGGATATGTCCTGAAAGGAGATCTCAGTGTCCACATCAATAGTAGGGAGGAGGTCCTCATCATCTAAGGTCTCTCTGGCAATACGTTCCAACTCACTTCTAAGGATATCAACATTGGCCACCTTCAACGTAAAACCGGCCGCATGAGCATGGCCACCAAATCTTTCAAAAAGGTAACTAAGCTGAGTTAACGCCCAGTAAAGATCAAAACCATCTATACTTCTTCCAGATCCAACTGCCAAACCATCCTGGATACTAAATACCAACGATGGACGATGATAAATATCCACAAGCCTTGATGCAACAATACCCAAGACCCCCTTATGCCACCCTTCCCCTGCAAAAACGACTGTCCTGCGATCTCTAATTCCCTTCTCAGCCCTAATCATTTCATCTATCCGGTCAAGTATATGTCGTTCCACGCTTTGACGTTGACTATTGGCTTCATTTAACCTTAAAGCAAGTTCATTAGCCAAAACCGGATCTTTGACGGTCAATATTTGTATCCCTATATCAGGATCGCCTAATCTACCTGGGGCATTCAGACGAGGTGCAAGTCTGAAAGCCAGATCTTCAGTTGTTATATTTGATTTAGCGACATATGCAGACTCCTTCATCGCCTCTATCCCCGGCCATCGGGACCTTGATATGATCTCCATCCCGCTATTCACAAGAATCCGGTTCTGATCCAGAAGGGGTACCCTATCCGCGACAGTCCCTAAGGCAACCAAATCAAGATACTCTCTTAAATCAGGCAGCGATCCTGTTCCAAACCAACCTCTTTCGCGCAAGGCAGTCCTTATAGCAACAGCCAAAAAAAAGGCCATTCCCACTCCCGCAAGATGTTTGAACGGAAAACGGCAATCCGGCTGATGAGGGTTTATCACGGGGCAGTTGGCCTGAAACCCTTCAGGTATCTGATGATGATCAGTTACAACGACATTTATGCCCAGGCTTCTCGCAAAAACGATCTCCTTTTCATTTGAAATGCCGCAATCAACAGTAATAATCAAGCGTGTTCCATTTTCGGAGATCTTCTTTATGGCCTCGTTGTTGAGGCCGTAACCTTCTTTTAATCGATTAGGGATATAATACGAAATCGTAATGCCAATACTTGAAAAGAAATTTAACAAAAGCGCCGTCGCTGTGAGACCATCCGCATCGTAATCTCCGTAGATAGTGATCTTTTCCTTATTATCGATTGCATTTAGGATCACACCCAAGGCATCATCCATATCCTTCATGAGCATCGGATCAGCCATATTTGTCAAGCGAGGGCATAAAAATGATTCTGCCTGTATCGGATCAGAAATGCCTCTGTTGAGTAACAGATGAGCTTGTAAGGGAGTCAACCCGGCTTCATGGGCTAGTTGTGAAACCAAAGCGGAGGGAGGGATTAACTTCCAGGCTTTATGAACAGACACAATATGGGCATCACTCCTAAGTTCTTTATTTCTGGAGCAGTTTTTCTACCCTTTCAATATCTCCAGGCGTATCAACTTCAATAGAATCATAATGGCTTTCTAACACCTTGATCTTGAACCCATGTTCGAGGGGCCTCAATTGTTCCAGTTTCTCTGCAAATTCAAGCACTCCTTCAGAAAAACGAGTAAATTGGATCAGAAACTCCATGCGGAAGCCATATAGACCCAAATGCTTGTAATAGAACTCCCCAAATTCTGAATCTCGAAAAAATGGAATTTGAGAGCGCGAAAAATATAAGGCAAAATCCTGGAGGTCCGTGACAACCGTCACATCTTTCGGACTCTGGATAGGGTTTTCTTTGGTGGCCTTCCACTTCAAAGTAGTCATAAGGATGGACCTATCATCCATAAACGGTCTGACCAGTTGGGAAATATTAGATGGATGGAATAAAGGTTGGTCCCCTTGAATATTTATAACAATATCATCTTTCTTCAGGCCCACTATCAAGGCGGCTTCACAGATCCGGTCCGTGCCTGAGCTGTGCCTTTCTTTCGTTATAACAGTCTTTCCCCCAAAACCATGAACGCAGTCAGAAATTCGCTCATCGTCCGTGGCCACATATACCTCTGAAAATTCAGGACATGATTCGGCACGTTCATAAACATGCTGAATCATAGGTTTTCCAGCTATCAGTGCCAGCGGTTTTCCTTTAAAACGAGTGGACTGGTATCTTGCTGGTATAAAAGCAAATATTTCCATAACATATCAAATTAGTAACTGTATTGCTCTTTAAAAAAAGCTGAAAGGCATGCCCGTGCGTTGCACGCAGACAGGTATCGGCATATGGGTCTTGTTAAGAATCACAATCCAGAATTTATTAAATGTCCTTTCCACACCTCTATTACCCATAATATATTCTGGTAACAGGGGCATGGGGATCTCTTTTAAGAAATTCGTCCCTCCTATGACTGGATCAAAAACCCCTAAATGTTAACCATAGATAAAGAACAGAAAGGCAGAGCATGGGGCTCTCTTTTCAGAAAACGAAAAATTGGTTGCTG
>CAYRFN010000146.1:0-9688 GCA_964423495.1 uncultured Desulfobacteraceae bacterium | reverse complement strand
ATCGAGATAATAAATTGGCCTGGTACAAACTGGATGTAAATACTTTTGAACATTAATAATCATTTATTGATCCCATATTTTTTTGTCCATATTTTCAAGAACGATGGGATATTTGTATCTCAACAATTCTGGAATTCAATTTCAGAATAAAATCCATGGATATCGTAACTTGAGAAAATGCATGCTATCCCCTATTGGCCTTTATGTAACTAAAAATGAAACAGCATTTGAGGACGAATCACATAGGAAAAGTGCATAAGAACCTGCCATTTCTAAAGGAATTAGCATAGAAAAATTTTGCACAAAGATCTTGACATTACCCATTTTCTATGTCTTCTGAAAACGTTTTACCCATTGTGTGGTGCGGTTTTTGACCATGTTATTTTGTGCGTTTACATTGTTAATGTCAAGGACAGATGAAAAGTATGAACCTTCTAACAAAGTGGGATAAAGTGGGACATGCGGGATGGAAGCATCAGGTCGTCGCTTTGTTTTTACTTGGGAGCCTTTCCCTCTTTTTGGGACTAGGCAACGGAAAGCTGTGGGATGAGGATGAGACTACCTACGCCGAAGTGGTTCGGGAGATGATGCAAGAGGACGAATGGCTGGTCCCCAGATATGACGGTACGTTGTTAGCTGATAAGCCAATTCTTTCTTATTGGTCCATGATTGCCGGGGTGCATTTGTTCGGGATGAATGAATTCGGTATGCGTTTTTTTTCAGCGATGAGTGGGTTGGGGTGCGTGCTTGTTATATTTGTGCTGGCTCGGCGAATGTATGGCCCGGAAACTGGCTTCTTGGCCGGGTTGATTCTGCTCTCCAGTCTTTTCTTTCTTGTGGTTTGCCGGTCGGCCTTGATGGATGCCCATTTGACATTATTTGTCACTTGTGCACTTTGGGGATTCTGGGAAGCTGTCCACAATCCAACGCAATCCCTGTTGTGGGTCCTTTTTTGTGGGATAGCCACAGGTTTGGCAGTTCTCACGAAAGGCCCGCTTGGCTTACTGCTTGTGGGGGCTATAGGGTTTTTTACCTTGTTAGGGTCGCGTAAATTGCGTTTGCTGCCAAAGCTTCATCCAGGGGCTGCATTGACGATCTTCCTGGTTGTGGCATCAATATGGTATATAGCAATCACCTGGAAGACTGGTTGGGGGTTTTTGCGGGACTTTATAATCAAGGAAAATCTCGATAAGGTCTTTAAACCTACACTGGGGCATGGAGGCCCTATATGGTATTACTTAGCGGTACTCATATTTACGTTTCTTCCCTGGAGCCTGTTTCTGCCATGGGCCGTCCGCTCTCTATGGAAAAGGGATTGGGGAGAAAAGGCTTTTCTTTTAAGCTGGGTTGTAATTCCTCTCGTCTTTTTCTCGCTGCTGCGCACTAAACTACCTCATTATATACTTCCGATCTTTCCAGCCTTGGCTTTGATCACAGCCCGTGCCTTGGCACTCGCCAGGGAGGAACATGACAGTCCTCCACGCTATATCCTACGGGTGCTCTGCGGGCTTGGAATCGCCTTGTTTATCGGCGGGGTTGTGGGTTGGGTAATGTTGCCGACACTGGCAGGATGGAAACTTCCTATTACCTTATTGCCTTTGTGCATCGGCTGGGCCGTTGCAGTTTTCCGCCCGGACCGCTATTTATTAACACGACCATATCTGGTTGGAAGCACGGTGTTTTTCATACTTATGGCCGCACACATCATGGTTCCGCATCTGGACAGGTTCAGGGTAATACATCAGGCGTCTGTGTACGCTTCCGACTGGGTAAGGGAAAAGACAATACAGGGCCAACAACCTCAGATAGTGGCCCACCGTTACAGGGAACCAGGCATGCTATTTTATGCCCGGCAACGCATTCCTGAAGTGGACGATAATGGATTGCTGGAGGCCCTCACTTTGCCAGGCCCACTACTCATCATTGCCCGAAAAAAATTTTACGACCAAATGTCTCAAGACGTTACAGCCCAATTACTCGAGCGGAAACGTTTTGAAGGATTCTGCGAGAATAAAGGGGAGATGACACTTTTACTTTTGGAAGCTATTGTCAAACCTGAAACTGATACAAAATCTTAGTATAATTCACTACTGCATTGCAATTTCTCCTGGGAAAGGACATATCGTTTAGAAAGTTTCTGTTGATTTCAGCATTTATTACTTAAATAATGGCATTTGTTGCCTTCTTTTTCGATGTCTATATCGAGGTTAAAAAATCACCAAATAGTTGGTAACCTTCAAAAGGCTTCGAATTTAGACGGACATGGGACTCTCTTTTAAGAAATTCGCAACAAGAATTTTTACATGCTTATGGAACGCCGCCGGTATGTTAACCATTAGTACGTAACAGGCGGAGAAGGCCGTCAAGTTAAGTTTGACCTCCTATGATATTTTTATTATGTCAACAGGATATGGAGATGTGCGTCAAAAACAAGGAATAATTCAATTTAATTGTAAAAATAATATCATATGAACATAAGTTTACAACGTAGAATTGACAGAATAATTGGCTCTTTCATTTGTAGGATCTTTTCCCTTTTTCCGAAAAGACAAACTAAACGATCTGATTCTCTTAAGCCGAACAAAATCCTTGTTATCATCCTCTCGGAAATGGGAAGCCTCATTCTTACTAAACCCATGTTTGATTATATTAAAGAACGATATCCTTATGCATCAGTTTACGTTATGTTATTTAAAAAAAACAAAGAACTTTTTGAAATACTTAATTTCGTCCCCATCTCAAATATCTTTACCGTTGATGGTGATTCAATTATAAATTTACTGTTTGATAGTACCCGTGTAATATTTAAGATTCGGCAAGAAATGATTGATACAGTTATCGATTGCGAGCTGTTTGCCAGGATAAGCAGTATCTATTCTTTTCTTAGTGGTGCATCAATTCGCGTAGGGTTTCATCCTTATACACAGGAAGGGTTGTTCAGGGGAAATTTTATGAGTCATCCGGTGCTCTATAATCCATATCATCACATCTCACAACAGTTTATTACATTAGCAAAGGCGATTGAATCGGAACAAGTTCCTAAGGCTAAATACTCGTTAGAAGAAAGGGGTGTCAATATACCTATATTTAAACCTGGCCAAGACGAAATAGAAGCAATGTGGCAAAGATTGATCAGTGATTTTCCCCAGCTTTCAGAAAAAAAAATAGTGCTCATTTACCCAAGCGGCGGATTATTGCCTATACGAGCTTGGCCCTTGGAAAACTTTTGTATTGTTGCAAATGATCTTATCCAGCAAGGATATGTTGTAGGTATTATCGGTATGAAGGAAGACAAAATACTTGGAAATGTTATTTTGGATTATTGCGAAAGTCAATACTGCATTGATTTAACGGGATATACAAATTCAGTACGAGAGCTAATGATTCTATTTCATCGCGCCTCCCTCTTAATCACTAATGACGGAGGTCCAGGCCATTTTGCCTCTATGACTCCTGTCCCTACTATTATTCTCTATGGACCTGAGACCCCGACACTTTATGGCTCTCTTGATAAAAAGGCCTTTCAATTCTATAAACCTTTATCATGTTCTCCGTGTCTTACTGCATATAACCATCGAAACTCCCCATGTAATGGTGACAATATATGCCTGAAATCAATTCCGTCCAAAGATGTCATTGAGAAGGCATATGAATTTCTTGAAAAGAAAATTTATCTTTAATGAAATGGCACAATTCATTGACAGGATATATTCAATTCCCATCATCGGATCAATTATTAGACATCGTTTCATTAAGTTTGGGACTGTAGGATTTTCGGGAACGATTATTAATTTGGCAGTATTGTATATCAATCAAGAAATCTTGTTTGAAAATATCTATCCTCCGGAGAAACGTCTCCATTTGTCTCTCTCAGGTGCCATTTTCATCGCCACCTTGAATAATTTCTTCTGGAATCGTATCTGGACATGGGGTGACAGGGAGAGAAAAAAGGGGGTTGGTATTATTATTCAGACAGGTCAGTATTTTCTTGCATGTAGTGTGGCCATTTTTTTTCAATACCTTTTCACTATTCTTCTTTCAGAGTTTATTCATTACCTACTATCAAATATTATTTCGATAATACTTGCAGCCATCATAGCCTACTTACTTAATGATATTTGGACGTTTGCCTTAAAAAAAATGACCTGAAAAGCAAAAAAGGAGTGCCATTTTGAAGATTTCTCTTATTATCCCGATTTAAAATGAAATATACTTGGTTAGTTCAGAAGGTTATCTATAATTAATTGAGATAACCCTGATGGGAGAAAGGCATGGGACTCATTTTTGACAAGAATACGGCTAATTCTTACGATTCCTGGTACCGTTCGCTCCGGGGCATAGCAATAGACAAAGCCCTCGAACAGCTAATCCTTTCCCTGCTTGATCCCAAGCCAAGGGAAAGAGTCTTAGATATTGGTTGTGGGACCGGAAACCACCTTCTCATATTAAGCAAATTAGGCCTGGACGTAAGCGGCATAGACGCCTCAAGCCACATGATTGAAAAAGCTAAAAAACGCCTCGGTCATTGCTGTACCCTCAAAAAAGCAATGGCGGAAGATCTTCCATTCGATGATAACGAATTTGATCTGGCCGTCTTTATCAACACTCTTGAATACTTGGATGACCCCCTTAAGGCTTTGAGAGAAGCTGGAAGGGTAACCAATCGGAAGGTATTTGTCGGTGTCATAAACAGCCTCTCCTGGAATGGATTAAAAAACAGGATTCAAGGCTATCTTGGTGATTCCCTCTTTAGTCATGCAAGATTTTACAATCTATGGCAGTTAATATCTCTCTTGCAAAGGGCATATGGCCCAGCCCCTATTTCCTGGGGTTGCATCAAGGCATATCCTTATTCAATTAGAAAAATGATGCCTTTCAGAAAAAACCTTATTGACTGGAATCATTTTCCTTTTGGGTCATTTTTAGGAATCTCGGCCACTATGGTCTACCAGGCAAAAACAGACAAAATCCCTCTTAAAATCAGGCTTAAAAAGGCAAGCCAGTCTCTAATTAGTGTTAAGACCCTTGAGGATCTTAATTACATCAACGGAGTCCAATGAGATGAAAGAGGCCTACCTGTATGAAAAACTCGAAAAAGAAAAGGTCCGTTGCCTCTTATGCAACCACCAGTGCATTATTAGAAACAAAGGGAAAGGGATCTGTAATGTACGCGAAAATCGTTCAGGCATACTCATAAGCCTTGTATATGGAAAAATAATTGCAAGGCATTGCGATCCGATCGAAAAAAAACCCCTATTCCATTTTTTACCTGGCAGCCGCTCTTATTCCATATCAACCGTAGGCTGCAATTTCAAATGTCTCTTTTGCCAAAATGCCGACATCTCCCAAGCGCCATCTGACCATAGTAGGATCATTGGGGAAGATATGACCCCTGATCAGATAGTAAGAGAAGCCCTTAATACTCACTCAGAAACCATCTCTTACACCTACACCGAGCCCACCATCTTTTTCGAGCTCTCTATGGACACAGCCCGGATTGCAGCCTCTAAGGGACTCAAAAATGTATTTGTGACAAACGGTTATATGACTGAACAATGTCTCCAGGAAATAGCCCCCGACCTTCATGCCGCAAATGTGGACCTCAAGGCATTCAATGAAAGATTCTACAAAGATCAATGCGGGGCAAAACTGAAACCGATTCTTAAGACATTGGAGAACATGAAAAAGATGGATATCTGGCTGGAGGTAACCACGCTGTTAATTCCCGGGCTTAACGATTCTAAAGAAGAACTCAAGGGCCTTTCTCAATTCTTAGCATCCCTGGATACAGGCATCCCTTGGCATATCAGCCGCTTTCATCCATCCTACCGCCTCACAAGTGTCGCTTCCACCCCTCCTGAAAGCATCCACAGAGCAAGTGACATTGGATATGAGGCAGGGTTAAAGTACGTTTATACGGGCAATCTGCCTGGAGATAAAGGCGAGAAAACATTCTGTAATGAATGTGGGGAACTTATAATAGACCGGTTCGGCTTTTATATCAAACAGAATACGATTAAGAATAGTTGTTGTCCCAAGTGTGGTGCTGAAATTCCTGGAGTGTGGGAATAGACATCCGCCCAATAACAAATTGCCAATGATATAAGTTAAGTACTTTTTCAAAACACTAAAAAGATACCTAATAACTAATCATACCGGACTTCCATAAGATATAACCCCTGAGGCGGTGCCATCTTGCCAGCCAAGCGACGGTCCCTCGATTCAAAGATCTCTCTAAACCTGTCTGTACTAATCTTGCTCAAACCGACCTCTACCACCGTTCCGACAATGTTTCTCACCATATGCCTTAAAAAGCCATCCGCCTCAATGACAAAACGAAGATGTCCATCTTTGGGACCATGAAGCTCAACCCTCATGATTGACCTTACAGCATTTGTTTCTTTACTCCCAGAAGATCTGAAAGAGGAAAAATCATGGCTGCCCACCAGGAAAGCCAAGCATTTTGTCATTATTTCTTTATCCAGAGACATCCTGATATGCCAGAGATAATTACGAAAGAAGACATCTGAATCCTTTCGGTTTAATATCCTGTATTCATAGGTCTTGCTCCTGACACCATATCTGGCATGAAATTCGAGAGGAACATATTCAAGGTTTTTTACATAAATGTCATCAGGTAGGAGGGAGTTAAGGCCTTTCTTGATTGCTTCGGGATCAATTTTTGATGTGGTAAAAAAATTGCAGACCTGATTAAAGGCATGTACCCCCGCATCAGTCCTGCCCGAGGCAATCAATTTTATTGATTCTCCGACCATCATTTGAATTTTTTCTTCAACAACCCCCTGGATCGTCGGCACATTCCTTTGCCGCTGCCATCCGTGATATTGGCTTCCATCATAGGCCAGAATCATTTTAACGTTTTTGTCACCCACAAAATTCCTCAATAAAAAAGGGAGCCCGAACCGAGCTCCCTACGAAATCATCTCTTAAAAATATGCAAAAATATTTATCGTTTTGAAAATTGAAATTTGGCTCGAGCACCTGGTTGCCCGTATTTCTTTCGTTCCTTCATTCTTGAATCTCTGGTCAGAAATAATCCCTTCTTTAGAGAATCCCTCAATCCAGGATCAACGGAAACAAGTGCTCGACTAATCCCGTGTCTGATAGCCCCAGCTTGTCCAAGAACACCTCCGCCCCTGACATTTACATTTATATCAAATTTGTCAACCAAATTGCTTACTTTTAGGGGTTCCCTGATAAGCACCCTGTCCGACTCCCGAGTTACGTATTGATCCATGGGCCTTTTATTGATTGTTATCTGCCCACTTCCCGGTCTCAAGCTGACTCTCGCCACTGCTGTTTTTCTCTTCCCGGTTGCGAAGAATATTGCTTCTGCCATCTAAACCTCCAATTTTTCAGGTCGTTGTGCGTCATGCGGATGTTCTGAACCGGTATATATCTTCAATTTCTTCAGTTGACGACGTCCCAGGCTATTCTTTGGAAGCATTCCTTTTACGGCAAGACGTAAGAGATCTTCCGGTTTCTTTTCAAGTAGCTTTTTAGCCGAAATCTTTTTCAGGCCGCCAATATAACCACTATGTCGGTAATATGTCTTATCGTCCCACTTTTTGCCGGTCAGCACCAACTTATCGGCGTTTATGACAACAATAAAATCCCCTGTATCCATGTGTGGAGTAAAGATAGGCTTTTGCTTGCCTCTAAGTCGTGTGGCTATCTGCGTCGCCATCCTGCCCAATACCTTATCTTTGGCATCCACAAGATACCAGTTTCTACTGAATTCCTTTTTCTTAGCAACAAATGTCTTCATATTTTGTATCATCCTATTTGTCAAAGGTTGAAATTTTTAGAAGAAATTCTCTCCTATGTCAAGTCATTTCTACTGAAAAATAAAAATAATCCTAACTTGACTGTTAAATCCTTTCATTTATACTTTACAAAATTCTTGGTAATGTTCAAAGGGTTTCGCAATTGGAAGGACATGGGACTCTCTTTTAAGAACCGAAAAATTGGTTGCTGGATAGTTTCCTTTCCTATCAGACATGGGTCCGAGATCCAAAATTATGTAACTCACATTTAAGGAATCGAGATGTATAACCTGAATTTTGCAAGCGCCGAGTTTGCCGAAGATACAAGGCATCAAGTGCGCAGCTGTAGTACTTTACCGCAAGCGCTTGATAACGCAGTAGATTCGGTAAAATCGGCGCTCCCGAAGGGTAAATAATCTTGAATATTTAGTGCTAAGTTTATAAGTACTCAATTGGTATTTCTCGTTATCTATAAAATATCGTATAAGTTACTGATTTTTAGTCGTTTTAAAACCCATTCAAGATTGTTTATGCAAGATTCAGGTATAAACTTGATGGGTACAAACTGGATGTAAACACTTTTGAACGTTATTAAATTTGGGTCATTTCCAAAGGATTCAGGGGATCGAGCTCGAACCCCTGCCTGCGGCAGGCAGGCTTATGTTCAACTAAATTGGAGAAGAATCTTAAATTTTTAGAATTTGAGGGAGACATAAATGAAAAAGCATTTATATATTCTGTTATTTATTCCGGCCTTTCTATTCGGGGGAGCATCTTCTCATGCCTCTGAATTTGAAATAGAAGCCGGGGTTGGAATGCTAAAAGGAGATACGACGTATCGAATCGGCTATCCGGTTTATTATGTGAATTTTGGTGCCCAGGAGGGATATTTCCCCATTAGCGAATTGGAGTTTCCATTAGATATATACATGGGTTCAGTGGTTACCAGCATAATGTTTGCAGAAAAATGGAAAGTGAGTTTAGGTGTAAAAAAAGAGATTACTAATGATCCTGGAGATATGAAAAACTCAGACTGGATAACAGAAAATAATCCGAGCCGTCTTAACATATTCTCAACAAGCAATACAGAACTCGACGCATTGATATGGGATATCAACCTTAAATACAATTTTTATACAAACTCAAACTGGTCATTTGTCGGGGGTATTGGATATCTTCGAGAAAACTTTGACTTCCAAGGCAGAGTTAAGACGCAATATTCCCCTTCTGGCCTTCCAGGATATTATTTCGTTGGAGATGGCTCTGTAACAATTAAATATAATATTATCTATGACATTCCTTACTTAAAAATCGGAACAAAATATGATTCTAAGAAGAAATTTTATATGGAAGCAAGCCTTGGTTTTTCTCCTCTTGTCAGTGTAGAGGATGAAGATCAACATATTCTGCGGAATAAAGTTAACAAAGGAAACCTTGATGGAAATGCCGTTATCGTTTCTTTGAAAGGTCGTTATGACCTTCCAAAAAAGTGGTTCATAACACTTGAGTTTGATTATATGAAAATAAAGACAGATAAAGCTGGCATGAAAGCCACATTTTCAGGTGCAGATAGTATATATAACCATACAATTACCGAAGAAGTGGAAAGTCAACAATTACTTACTATTCTGTCAGGCGGGTTTAACTGGTAAAAGAGAAAAAGCATTAAAATAGTGATAAAAAGACTGTTGACAAGAAAAGGCATTATTGTTAAAAAATCTCTCAATAAATGGCGCCCGTAGCTCAGTTGGATAGAGCGCCGGGCTTCGAACCCGTAGGTCGCAGGTTCGAGTCCTGCCGGGCGCGCCATACATAAAAAATATTGATGAATATGAGAATATGGGCCTGTAGCTCAGCTGGTAGAGCAGTTGACTCTTAATCAATTGGTCGGGGGTTCGATC
>CAYRFN010000145.1:0-9714 GCA_964423495.1 uncultured Desulfobacteraceae bacterium | reverse complement strand
CTTCATCCTCTGTTATATCAATAAGTTAACTGATTATGCAAGGGTGAACATCTGTCACAACAAGGAATCGTTCAGACTTCTTTTGACCGGATTGACCGGATTGCTATGGTGAGCATTATTATTTAGAGAGGCTCAACCCCAATTAAATAGGGATCAGATCTAAAGGGGCAGGCAAGGTTTTGAGGGGGGACTCCCCGCTCGTGGGGGAGACCCTTACAAATTTCTTAGGTCTTAACTGGTATCTATAGGTTTGCCGGTGCCAATGTCCCCAATCAATTTTCTGACTTCTTCATGTAATACCTTTCCCATTGGGTTTCGCGGCAACTGATCCACGAGCACAATCTCTTTGGGGCATTTCCAATCATGCAATTGTCCCCTGCAGAAAGCGTGAAAGTCCTGAACGTCAACCGCGGCCTGCGACTTCGCCACAACCGCCGCGACTACTTTTTCACCCCATTTTTCGTCCGCGATACCGACGACTGAGGATTCGACAACCCCTTCGACGCTATTGATAACGTTCTCAATCTCTTTGGGAGAGATATTTTCACCGCCTGAAATGATGATGTGCTTGATGCGATCGGTCAGATAATAGTAGCCGTCGGCATCTACCTCCGCGAAAAAAGGTAATCGCCCGCTTCTCTCCGTATTGGGCGCAAACATCATCAAACCAGTCTCTTAGCGGCTTTTCTGCCATACGCATCTCTTAGAGACCTCGGCTGGATGTGGGCGCTCCCGTATAACCTGGGGTTAATTGTCACAGATCTTGCTTTGCGGCCCAATGGCCGGATTCTCGGGCCGTCGAAGGTGTCTTAACGGCTTTTTTCTATCTTAACCAGAGTAGAGTTGATATAGGCGTGAAATGATGGCTCTATTCAACTCCTCTGCGGTCATTGGGGTATTGGCTTGTTTGGGGTGGGGATCGGGTTGAGATATTTCCGCCCATGCCTCTTCTTCGCGCAACCCCTGCGCAATAGCCGATTGAACCACAGCCACCCATTTTTCGATGATATCGGCCTGCTCAAGAAGGTAGTCTTTGTTGCAGAGTTCACCATGGCCGGGAACCACCACATCCACATCCAACTCACCGATTTTTTTTAAAGAATCGAGCCATTGGGATGGCGTTGCTTCGTGCAGCCAAGATTTCCTTTGGTGGAAGACAATATCCGTGGTGAACACCACCTTTTCGTCAGACAGGTAAACGCCGATGCCGCCGTCTGAATGGCCCGGAAGTTGGAATAATTGGATTTTGAGCCCGCCAAGATACAGATCCAGTCCTTCTGAAAAGGTGATATCGGCCAGCCGCAACTGATATCCCTCCAACAGAGACGACCCCTCGGGGTCGATATTCTTGAGGATCCCGAGAATCTCTTCGGTCGGCATCTTTGTCAATTTCGCGCGTGTTTGTTGATGGGTGATGAGACTTCCCGGAAAAAAGCCGCTGCACGCCGTATGGTCAGGGTGCTCTTCCGTGTTGATCAGGTAGCGTGTCGCGCCCTTTTGGCTGACTTCGTCCCTCCAGGCAACTGCATCCGTGGGACGCATTGGCGTATCAATCAGAATATTCCCCTCTTTAGTGGTGATAAGGCCCAAGTTGCACGCAAACATACCGGTTTCCACATATACATTTTCGGTGACTTGTTTCATTGCATCCTCCCTTTGATTATTTATTGTCCACGGTTGCCGGCCGGCAATTCGAACGCGCCCAAGATGGCTTGCTTAATCAGCGCCTCCCGGAATTAGGGGCAAAAGCAAGTGTGATGGGTATTTTTCATTGTGGTAGATTTTATGAACCGTCGTTTTGCTGCTGCAAATATGAAATGGGATATACTCAACATTGGTTGCGCCCGCAACCCCTGTCGGAAGGTCCATACTGGTGATCTCCACACAGATCCGGTGCCCCCCCTTAAACAGGTTCGCCGTGGCGCAAATTTCAATGGCATATTCATTAATTTCCCCGGGTGTTACCGGTTTCCAGGCCTCGCGGGTCAGCGGATGCCAGGGTCTCCACGGTTGGGACCTTTTCGGGTCCAGGGCCCGATGGGATGCCTTAAGCCAGCCGCGGGTCAGCTCCCGCTCCGAAAGATCGCCGGAGACCTCCGTCTCCCCCTCCCGCGCGGTCCGTACAGATACATCCGGCCCCACGTCTTTGAGTATGATAATCCAATTCGTGTCCTCCTGGTCAATTGCGGCATGCAGATAAAGGGCGCTGGGTCCGATCACCAGCGTGTCCTCGGGCAGGGGATCGGTCATGTAGCGGAGTCTCTGTATCTTTCTCGTATGGGTGGGCGGCATCTGAAGGAAAGCGTCGGGCGTTTCGTAGCCTTCGCTGCTCATCGGTTCAAAGGGCTCCATCCGCAGACGTTCCCAGCTATTGAGATAGAACTTTGTCCACCGGGTTTCCGGAAACGGCCAATCATCCCCATAGCGCCATTTGTTGGCCCCCATGACCCAGACTTTTACCGGCGGCTCATCCATAATGCCCGTGTCGATTCCCTTGAGCCAATGATCATTCCACTGTATGATTTCGTTGTGAAACGAGCAGAAGGGACGTTGCAGATGGGCCGGGCCGGCATACATCAGTTTCTTGGGCGCCTGTATTTCTCGGTACCAGTGCTGTGACCCCTGCAAATGGGTTTTATAGGTGTAGCCATACCAACCCGACCCGGTATAGGTCGGCACCTTTACCCGATCAAACTCGGCTTCGCTCTTTTCTACGGTCGCCTCTTTATCAAAGGGATCAATAAGGAGATCAAAAATCGGTGGAAAATGCTGCCCCTTTGCGGTCAGCAAATTATATATGGTGGGATACATGCGGTAGTCGGGATTGTTCATGGCTTCCTCCCATAGTTTCTCTTTTTCGGGGGGAAGTTCTTGCGGCCGGCCTTTCTGTCCATGCATGACGGAAAAGTGGCTGACCAGATATCTGAACATATGGATCACGCCGCCGGGATGTTCATCCCGAAACCCGCCCAGGACACCGTATGCGCCCCGGGAATCGAAAGGGAAAATGGCTTTCAGGTGGGGCGGCTGCTGTTTGGCCACGTAAAGCTGTTCAGCCCCAAAACCGGATATGCCAATCATCCCGACGTTCCCGTCGCACCAGGGTTGCTCGGCAATCCACTCAATTAGATCATAAGAATCCCATTCGCGCGACCCTCCTCCTTCTGATTTACCGACGCCTCTCGGAGAACCGATGACATGGACGTACCCCCTGGATACCAGAAATTTTGTATCCCCGGCTTCCAATGGGCCCGCCCACAGGTGAGACCAGGCCGGTTGGGGCGGCAAGGCATCAAACATATCCGGGCCCTGGATATCCTTATTATAGATCGCAAAAGCTAAGAGCGCTGGAAATTTCTCCTCAGAATCCGGGCGGTAGATATCGATACACAGCCTAACGCCATCCCGCATCGGGACAGTGAAGTCCTTTTCTTTGATCATTCTTTCATATTCCGGCGCCCGTTGATATTCTGATGGTGGTGAATCCGGTAGGTTTGAAAGTGCGGATATTTGATTTTTTGTTTTCTCCATTTTCTCTCCCCCCTTTGCGTTCTCCAGCCGGCAAATCGGCGGCCGGTTATTTGCCACATGAAAAAACATCGCAAGGTCTCTCTGCCAATCCCACGCCTCCAATAGAATCAATTCATCCTTACTGATTTCGGCCCATAACTCGCGTCCATCCCCAAATTAACTGATGGGCGCCAGGTGTTGCCAATTCAGCGTTATTGGGGCCGCAAGCGAACACCCAAATTACATGGCCTTTCACCATATTATATGTCAGACGAAAATGTCCAACTTTCTTTTTCACTTCCTTCGCCAAAGCCAACCCGATGCCACGGCCGTCTTTGCCGGTATCAGCCAAACTTCCGCGCCACATTCTGCCTGGCTGGGGACAGCCTGGTTTAAGGCATTGTTCTTTCGATTTTTTTTGTTGATACAGGCATATTCAGATTTCTTTCTTGACATCTAGATAAATAATTATTAATATCAATAAGTTAGAACAAAGACAGAGGTGAAAGGCCGGCTGCGCCGAGCCCTTGACCTGAAAAAGCCGTCCTCAACAGTCGGAAAGGGCATTCCTTTAGATGAACAGGAGTAACAGATGACAGGGCAACAATTATCGACAAAAATCAAGAATCGCAACGACAATAAAATTCTCCTTATTGTAATCGATGGCCTCGGAGGGTTACGACACCCAGATTTTGGCAATAAATCGGAACTCGAATATGCAAGCCTGCCCAATCTCGATAAATTCGTAAGGAGAGAGGAGACCGTTTTGGGAATAAAAGGGGACAATCCTATAGTCTCCTGTCAAGCAAAAAATGAAAGTGTTATTAAATTAAGCAGTTAGAGACATCTCCATTTTTTAGGCATACTACCCCCTTCAGCCCTGAAGCTGTTATTTGATATTCGGCGAGTCTCTCGCAAAGGCAAATCCCTTACCTCATCGTTACCAATATCCGGTGTACTGTTCTTAGACAGTCACCAATAATCCCTTATCCAGGTTATGGAATTCTAACGAGAGGCCCTTAATTGTCCCTCCCGAGATCCTTAATGGTCTCAATGTTCTTAATATTTTAGCTTGAAATATATGGGAAAATCCCTTTTTACTGATAGTAATGTGAGGCCAATCTTCGAACGCCATAAAACGAAGTTCACCCAAACGTCTCTCTTTACAAACTTGCAATGGAATGTAATGCTACGGGCTAATCAGCCGGATATTGATTTTCATCTTATGGGCGAATTCAATTTCAAAAGGTTTAAGCATGGATTTTTCATTATCAAAAAAGATTTCGGAAAATGTATCTCAAGTGATTGTCGGAAAACGACAATCCATTGAACTGCTGCTGGTGGCTCTCCTGGGAGAGGGCCATGTGCTGCTGGAAGATGTGCCGGGTGTAGGAAAGACAATTATGGCCAAGTCTTTGGCCAGCAGTATAGGGGGTTCTTTTAAAAGGGTCCAATTTACCCCGGACCTGTTGCCCGCCGATGTCACGGGTTTTAATGTCTATAACCAGCAAGCCGATAAATTTCAGTTCCAGCCAGGCCCGGTAATGGCCAATATTTTACTGGCCGACGAGATAAACCGCACGATACCTCGCACTCAGTCCAGTCTGCTTGAGAGCATGGAAGAACGGCAGGTTACCATAGACGGCCAGACCTTTCAGCTTCCCCTGCCCTTTTTCGTCATGGCAACCCAGAATCCTATTGAACTTGAGGGGACATTTCCATTGCCGGAGGCGCAGTTGGACCGGTTTCTCTTAAAGGTCCATTTGGGATATCCGGATAAGGGCGAAGAAGTATCGATACTTGAACGTTTTCAGAAAGAAGACCCCTTACAAAAGATTGAGGCCGTTGCAAATCCCGACCAGATTTCAGAATTGCAGCAGGCCAGGAGACGAATCAGAATCTCATCACCTGTTGCGGAATACATAGCCGATATCGTAGGCGCAACTCGTACCCACACATCCCTTCGTTTCGGGGCAAGCCCCAGAGGGTCTTTGGGTCTGATGCGTGCCTCCCAGGCATTGGCTGCGCTTCGAGGACGGGAATATGTACTGCCGGATGATGTTAAACATTTGGCATGTCCGGTCCTTTCTCATCGTTTGATACTTAAGGAAGAGGATCGATTAAGGGCCGTAACACCCGAAAAAGTCATTGAAGAAATACTGACAAAGATTCCCGTGCCTCCCTCCGGCAGCTAATATATTGATTATGCAGGACCAGAACGACAGAATACCTCCCGTTTTCTCCACCCTTTTCATCCAATTTTTTGTGGCGCTGTTCCTTTTGGTCGCCCTGTTGAACCGTCAAGGGGATTTAATTCTTTTGTCCCTCATTGTCTTATGCATGGCCGGCGGTACAAAATTGTGGGGGCGGTTGAGCCTTGTGGGAGTCACGTGTCGTTCCACGGTTGATAAGGACAAGGTTTTCCCCGGGGAGAAATTAAATCTTGCTGTTACGGCGGAAAATGCCAAGTTCCTTCCTGTCTGGCTTCAGCTGAAGGTCCCTTTGGATAGGGCCATTCATACGACTTTCGATAATACGACATTAACAATGGAAAGTGGTTTATTGTGGTATCAAAAGGTAGGGTTTAAATATGAGTTAACTGCCCGGCATCGAGGATTCCACCGAATAGGACCGCCTGATATGGAGGTTGGAGATCCTTTTGGTTTCTTCTCAAAGAGAAAAAAAGAATCGGAATCCCTCCATATAATCGTCTATCCGCGACTCGTTCCATTGAAATCCTTTATATTGCCCCGGCGAGAATTCTTCGGCGTGCCGGGATCTAAGAGTCCTGTAAAGGACCCAGTTTACATACTTGGAACCAGAGACTACCAGCATGGAAGCCCGGCGAAATATATCCACTGGAAGGCAAGTGCGCGTCACTCCCGACTTCAGGAGAAGGTCTGTGAGCCCACAGAACAGGAAAAGGTATTGCTGATTATTGATACGGATCAGTTTTCTTTAAAAAAGGCGGAAGAAGAATTCGAGCGCACCCTTGAGGTCGCAGCGTCTTTAGCTGTTCGATTGAACATACGAGGGTATTCCGTGGGCCTGGTGGCCAATGGTACGATGGCCGGAGGAGGTCATGCGGTTCTTCCAATTGAAAGTCACCCCCGTCAACTCTCCGCCCTCCTTGAGATTCTGGCCAGGTTACAGATGGATCACAAGGAAAATATAAAAGAAATATTGCGCCGAGACATTACATTGCCATGGGACGCCAGCTGCGTCTATTTTGCATATGAAAGCAATGGCGCCTCAATGGCTGCAGCGGATTTTATAAACCACAGAAGAATGCCGGTCGCATTTGTCGTGTGTAATATCCCACCGAGTACAATCGAAAAGGAGGAAGTTTCCTCCGGGCTCACATATATTTTGGACGACTTGTATTTTCAAAAGGAAGGCCTGAAATGAGAAACAAAAAGGGAGCCCTTCTTTTTTTTGCCATTGGGATCATGCAAATCTGTTGGCTTTATGCCTGGGCTTCTTTCACAATGACGTCCATATTTCATCGGCCGTTTCCTTTGCCGGAGGCCATCGGCACATTTGGACTGGGTGCGCTTCTGACTTTATTATCTTTGGGACGGGGTTGGCGGGTAATCTATATTTTAACCCTTCACGCATTCGGAATTGCGTTTGTCATTTTGAGAATTATCTACGTGACAGATGTTTGGCCGGAGTCCTTTTTCAATCAAACATGGATACTGGATCTTATGAAATGGCAAAGAGATCCCATGGGATGGCTTCTTCTTGCAATTGCCCTCTTCTGGGGGATGGTGTTCTGGATCAAAGGAATAACCTTTACCAGGGGACCGAAAACATATCGGAGCATTGCTGCCGGCTTTGACCTGGGCATTGCAGCTTTTCTTGCACTTATGTTAATCAAATTAGCCATCCTTAAAAAGGGAGGGATAAATATTCAGGATCCCCTCACCGTGCCTTTATTATTTCCTTTTTTTACTTTCGGTCTATTGGCGCTCGGCCTTGCAAGAAACCGAAGTGATGCCCTGAAGGACTATCTCCCGGGCTTCAGGGGAATCGGTATATTGTTAAGTTTTGCAGGCGCCATTTTATTATTTGGAACAGGGTTGGTATCGCTTTTTCTACCTTATCTAACAGCGGCAGCAGAGGTGAGTTACGGGGTATTAAAAAAAGGCGCTGAACCCCTTGGACCTATTCTGATAAGTATCCTACGTTTTCTCTTTATGTCCGGTCGGATCAGGCTGTCCGGAACGGCCGGGGAAAGCCATTCAGGATGGGCGGGTTCCACTGAAGCCGGGTGGTGGGATAAATTTCTGGAACCCATATTATGGGGGCTTGGGATTTTTGCCGGCCTGATCCTATTGGCTGGCGTAGGTTTTGTCGTTTATTTTCTAATGCGCTGGCTTTTTTCAAGGACCTCGGCAAGTAAAAAAAAGGAGGCCCCATGGGGACAGGTCTTAATATGGCTGGCCAAAATCAGGGCGCTCTATACATATTACTGGGGGCGGATGTTAATAAAAATACGGGCGCTCAAAAATGCAACTGTTTTCTATGCTCAGTTATTATCATGGGGTCGACATAGCGGCTTGCCTCTCCTTTTAAGCGAGACCCCTTTAGAATATGGATTGCGCCTGAAAAAATATTTTCCGACCCTAAGAAGTGAGATAGACTTGATAATAGAGATTTTTAATATGGAGGTTTACGGCGGCATTGCCCATAGGGATGATCAGCTATCCATGGTTCAACTGGCTTGGCGAAGATTGCGAAGCCCCGTTCACTGGCCATCCCGTTTAAAAATCCGTATCCTTCGGCCCTGAGATGGCGGACGTGATGTGCATTAACGTGATACAGAAGGAAAACCAACATGAAAAGATATAGTTTGTTATCGAGAGAAAGAATAAAGTGGGACATTCTTAATTAACTTGAAATATATGGAAAAGGGTCAGGTTTTGTATTATGATATTTTTAAGGGTATTATGCTGATCATGGTCAGACCGTTCAAAATCAAATTTCCAGCTGCTATCTATCATATCGCTTCCAGACAGAAATAGCCAGGCACCTAAGACTTCATTATGCGACTGTTGGCAGGATCATTAATAAGATAACGTTATAATGTAAAACCTGACCACAATTACGTGTTGGGTTTTAATGAAAATGAGCCGTATTAGCGGTAAAGGAGTTATTCATGGATTTCAAATGGTTTTCGGCACATAAGCTAATTGATCCCGGAACTTTTATCGGGGCAACAATGCTGGCTCTTTTAATGATTATTCTGGTTTGGGTCACGTGCTCCTTAACTACCCGATTGATTGGACGTACCCAATGGGCCGTTGGAAGACTCAAAATCAAAATCGATGAAACAGTCACCCATTATATTGTTCGGGTTAAGAATCTTATTATTATCATTATCGTCCTTTTTATATACGTGAGCCTTGTCCCGGGGCTCAGGGCTTTGTTCGGAACAATGCTGGCAGGCGCCGGCATTACGGCCCTGGTCGTCGGGTTCGCGGCGAAATCCACAATGGCCAACCTGATATCCGGCCTCTCTCTTGCGATATATAGACCTATTCGCATCGGAGATAATGTGGAGATAGAAGGGGAGTACGGGACGGTTGAGGATATTACACTCCGTCATACAATTGTCCTGACATGGCAGCATAAACGGCTTATTATTCCTAACGCGAAACTCGATGAGATGACCCTAATCAATTACAGCATCATTGACCCGCGCATACTTTGCACTGTTGAAATGGGTATAAGCTATGACACGGATATAGACCTCGCAAGAAGGCTAATATTTGAAGAAACCCTCAGATGCCCATATCGCGATCAAAAGGCTGACGAGCCTTTAGTGAGAGTAATCTCCCACGGGGATTTCTCCATTGGACTAAGAATATATATCTGGGTGCAAAATGTGCAGGATATGTGGTTGGCCAGGTTCTGGCTCTACGAGCACGTTAAAAAGCGTTTTGACCGAGAGGGCGTAGAGATTCCCTTCCCCTATCGAACTCTGGTCTATAAAAAGGATTTACCTCTACCTCGAAGGGATGTTCAAATGCCTGAAGAATCCACTTAATCTACATATTGCGATTAACGGTTTTGGTTCTGAGATGATGTTTCTCATATATAAACGTATCTATAAGGGATATTTACCCTAAGATACCCAGGTTTTTAGCAGATGTTCACCCCTGCATAATTAGTTAACTTATTGATATAACAGAGGATGAA
>CAYRFN010000144.1:0-9777 GCA_964423495.1 uncultured Desulfobacteraceae bacterium | reverse complement strand
TGTTGAAGATGCTATTACAAACCAAGTAAAAATTCTAACTGCGAAACTTTAGTAAGATAGTAAAAGTTAAACTAACCAATTACTTTTAACAAGACAAGTAGAGGAGGATCAAAATGGCAAAAAAAATAATCGTAGCGATGGCAATATTTCTATTCGCTTTTTCCACCACAGGCTATGCTCAGAGCAATTCACTCGGGGTAAAAGCTAGCACGTTAGGATTAGGGTTAGAAGTAGAGAGATCTTTCTCGGATTTAATAAGCGGTAGGATAGGTGTAAATTATTTCACCTATGATTACAGTGGAACAGAAGATGATATTGAATATGACTTTGACCTCAATCTCATGAGCTTATCAGCTTTATTAGATTGGCATCCATTTAAAGGAAGCTTTAGGATTAGTGCTGGAGTAATTTACAATGGCAACGAGCTCGATGCAAAGGCAAAAACATCAGCTACTTTCGATATTGGTGATTCAACGTACACTGGTGCTGAGCTTGGAACCCTCAAGGGCGAAATTGATTTTAATGATATAGCCCCGTATCTTGGATTGGGTTGGGATACTTCTTTTGGCAAAAACAAAGCCTTCGGTTTTATTTTTGAATTAGGTGCAATTTACCAAGGTTCGCCAAAGGTTGACCTTTCTGCCGATGGTCCAATTGCGAGCGATCCAACCTTTCAAAATGAATTAGCTAAAGAGGAAAACAACCTCCAAAGTGACTTAGACTATTTCAAAGTTTATCCTGTTATAGCCATTGGATTAAGCTATAGATTTTAGGAACGACTGAAGGAAATTATGAACAGCGATCATTAAAAGCCTAACACTCCAATCAACCAGACCTGTGAACAGCGGTGTCAAACTGGCTTTGCGCTAATTTGGTATCCATTTTTCTTTTCGTAATTAGCTCAGTTCGCAGACTGGTTATCTCAGTCGTTATGCACATAGCCCCAAAACATTTTTGAATGAAATTTAGCTAAATAGTGTGTAACAAAACTGTTGACATTGTCGCACAGTATGATACAATTTATTTCATGATAAAAAGTTTTAAACACAAGGGCCTTTCTGAACTGTTTGAGAAAGGCAGCAGCCGATGGATTCGAGCTGATTTACATTCGCGTTGTCTTAGACGTTCGGAAGCATTGGATCAGGCTGAATTATTAAATGATTTGAATATCCCTGGGTTCAATTTTCACGGTCTTCAGGGTAAACCTAAAAAATATAGCATTCATGTCAATGTACCATGGTGCATAACATTTGAGTGGGAGAAAGTAGATGCACTGCGGGTTGATCTTGAACAATATCATTGAGGATAAATTATGAGAGAATATTCTATTAAACGGCCTTTAAAACGTCCACCAGTTCATCCTGGTGAAATTATTCGGGAAGACGTGCTCCCTTCTCTTGGGATGTCCGTAAGCGAAGCGGCTCGGCAGATTGGCGTTTCAAGGCAGCAATTGCATCGTATTTTAGCTTGTACTCACCCAATTTCAACTGAGATAGCTCTAAGAATCGGTAAATTTGTCGGAAATGGACCAGGGCTTTGGTTACGTATGCAACAAGCATACGATTTGTGGTACGCCGAAAAGCAAATGAAAGACGAATTATTAAAGATTAAACCAGCAGCAACAGTTGAATCCCGAGCATAACCACATACTGGTGGGTGATAGCAAAAGTCGGTGCGCTTGTTCTTTTTCCAGTTGCTTTTATGAACGTACCTTTATCAAAGATCATTTTCCCCTCGCTGCCCCACAGTATGGCCGTTAGTGTTCTGTTTAAAATGCAAGTATTTTTTCACAAGGCGCACCTATGCAGTAGGGTTTAGTGATGTTTGGGATAACGTCATTATTTCAGCCCAAAAAGTTATCCGCAGATCTTCAAACAAAATTGCTTGGATTGATCTCTTTAGGGATGTGATGGTTGAAGAAGTTCTCGCTAAGATAAGACAATTCAGAATAGAAGATATAAATGAAATACTTGAGATTGAAGAACAGGCATTTCCGAAATCCGCTTATTCAAAAGAGATTTTTTTAAACTATGCAAAAAGATTACGAAATGATTTTGCTGTTGTAGAACTCGGTGAAGATATTATTGGATACATTATCTTTGATATGGGCGGTCATATCCATTCAACAGCTGTTAGAAAGTCATATAGAAAAAGGGGTTTTGGGAAGAGGTTGTTCATGTATGCCCTAACTTGTTCTGAAAAAAGATTATGGCTCGAAGTGAGGTCAAAAAACAGTGTGGCAATAGAATTCTACAGAAAAATGGGTATGAAGATTGAGGGAATAATTCAAAATTACTATGGCGATGATGATGCCTTGATTATGGTGATAAATCAGAAAAATAAAGATTAATGAGGTTTATTTTTAGAGATTTAGTATATCTATCAATAGCTTTAGAAAGATATGGCATTATATTATTTATGAGATTTTCATTTGTTTCCTTTCTCAATCCTATGTCCTAATTCGATGGTTTTTGAGAAAGTAAGGACAGTATGAACAAATTAATTCGCTTGACAAAAATCAGGCGTCTTATATACTCAATTATTTATTTTGGCTGAACATAATCAGTCTCCATTGTTCTTAAATAGGGCTTGCTTCCAATGATTATCGATCTGAAAACCATTTCGCATGGTTCTCACAACTTCGATTTCAGCCTTGAGTCAGATTGGTGGCAGGGAGATGAGGAAGACGATCGTATTCTGGGTCTCGATAGTCGTTTGAGGGTTCATATAAGCATTGCAAGTGCCGGGAGCAGGTATGTGCTTGATGGTAGCTTAAACGGGCAAGTGCTTGTTAGATGTGACAGGTGCCTCGATCCCTATAGTCGAGGTATGGATTTTAACTTCAGATCCTTCATAGAGCGCCATCCTTCCGATACTGACCAAAGCGAACTTGAACTATCGGCAGAAGATTTGTCAGTTAATTTCGCCATAGGTGATGAAATTGACCTGCATGATATTGTTAGAGAGCAGATCTATTTGTCATTGCCTATTAAATTGCTTTGTCAAGAGGAATGTTCTGGTCTGTGTCCTTTTTGCGGGACCAACTTGAACAAGAAAAAATGTGGGTGTCACCTGGACAAGGGGCATCCAGAATTTTCTAAACTAAAGAACTTAGAATTAAAGGGGGAATAGGTTTCAATTATGGCTGTACCAAAAAGGAAAAAATCAAAGTCCAGGCGCGACATGCGTAGATCCCATGATAGTGTTAAGTTGCCCAATACTGTCAACTGTCCCCATTGTCATGAACCTGTGTTACCACACCATATTTGCACCGAGTGTGGTTCCTATAAGGGTAATACCATATTAAAGACCAAAGAGAGTTAGAGTGGACGTTGTGTGAAATGAGTAATTCCAATTCAAGAGTAGTGGTTATCACTGGGGGTTCAAAGGGAATAGGGCGTGCCGTATCCTTAAAGTTTGCTGAAGAGAAGGCCAGGATTGTTATTGTACACTATGATCCGGATGATACTGCTTCTAACGAGACAGTGAATATATTGGCTCAAAGGGGTATAAAGGCAGAAAGTTACAAGGCCGATGTGTCGTCGTATGAGGCTGTTGATGTCTTATTTAAAGGTATCATTTCAAAATTTGAAAAGATTGATGTCTTGGTGAATAACGCTGGAATTGTAAAAGATACGCTTTTTATGCGAATGAATGAGGATGACTGGGATACTGTTATAGATGTCAATCTTAAAGGCGTGTTTAATTGTACCCATGCAGTTATTAGGACGATGATAAAGCAGAAAAGGGGCAGGATTGTTAATATATCTTCGGTAGTTGGGCAGATAGGAAACGTTGGCCAGGCAAATTATGCCGCATCCAAGGCCGGAATCATGGGTTTTACTAAGACTATTGCCAGGGAGGTTGCGGTTAGGGGTATTACTGTGAATGCCATTGCACCTGGTTTTATCGATACGGAAATGACGGCTGGGATACCTAAGAAAGTTAAAGAGTATTTTATCCAGCAGATTCCAATAAAAAAACTTGGCAAACCAGAAGATGTTGCAGAGGCGGTCTATTGGGTTTGCTCTGATGCTGCAAATTATATTACGGGTCAAATTATTCATGTTAACGGCGGTTTGTATATGTGAGTTTATAGGGTTCATTGGGTTTATTTATAAATCTTTTAGGAGGTAATGATTTATGGCAGATGTTGAGGAGAAAGTTAAAAATATTATATGCGAGCAGTTGGACGTGGATGAAAAAGATGTTGTTCCAGAGGCTTCTTTTGTTGATGATTTGGGTGCCGATTCTCTGGATCAGGTGGAACTCATTATGGGGATGGAAGAGGCCTTTGACATTTCTATTCCGGATGAAGATGCTGAAAAGATCGGAACTGTTCAGGACGCTATAGATTACATAAAAAGTGCTATAGGAGAATGACATTGTCGCTCGTAGGGAGCAATAAAAAGACCAAGAGGGTTGTAGTTACAGGCCTTGGAATGGTCACTCCATTAGGCACCGGTGTCGAGAAAAACTGGGGATCCGTATGCTCTGGGATTTCGGGAATTAGAACGCTAACAAGGTTTGATCCATCGGCTTTTTCATCCCAGATTGCTGGTGAGGTCAGGGATTTTAATCCCGAAGATTTTATAGATAAGCGGCAGATCCGACATTTTGATATATTCATTCATTATGCATTGGCTTCTGCCAGGATGGCAATTGAGGATTCGGGCATAAAAATTGATGCCAAAAACGGACATCGAGTGGGCTGTATAACGGGCTCCGGCTTAGGCGGCCTGACCATGCTCGAGCATTATCATAAAGTCCTTTTAGAGAAAGGTCCACGCGGGATAAGCCCATTTTTTATTCCAGGTATAATCGCAAACATGGCTCCTGGACAGATCGCCATAGAATACGGAGCCAAGGGGCCCAACATCTCGATAGAGACAGCCTGTGCGGCAAGCTGTCACGCTGTTGGAGAAAGTTTCAGGCTGATTCGGGAGGGCCTTGCTGATGTCATGATAACTGGCGGTGCGGAGGCTGTATTGACCCCGTTAGCATTAGGTGGCTTTTGTAAAATGCGTGCCCTTTCTACCCGAAATGATGAGCCGGAAAAGGCTTCTCGCCCTTTTGATATGAATCGCGACGGTTTTGTGATGGGTGAAGGTTCGGGAATACTCGTGATCGAGGAATTAGAACATGCACTTGAACGGACAACAAATATCTATGCCGAGTTGATCGGTTATGGACTAACGAGTGATGCATATCATATCTCTGCTCCGGACCCTCAGGGTGGGGGAGCTATAAGTTGTATGAAAATGGCCCTTGATTACGCAGGTTTAAAGCCTGAAGATTTAGATTACATTAACGCTCATGGAACATCCACGAAGTTGAATGATATTTCCGAAAACAATGCCATTAAGGCTGTGTTTGGGGAGCACTCCTATAAGTTAGCTATAAGCTCCACCAAATCGATGACTGGTCACCTTCTTGGTGGGGCTGGTGGCGTTGAATCGATTTTCACTGTACTCACGATCAAACATGGCATTATCCCTCCCACGATAAATTATGAATACCCAGATCCGGAGTGTGATTTAGATTATGTTCCCAATGTGGCAAGAAAGGCAAAGATAAAAACCGCCATGACAAACTCTTTTGGCTTTGGGGGAACCAACGCCTGTTTGATCTTCAAATCCTATGAGCCGAATTAGCTTGAGCCTGATAGACCTTGGCTCATAGTGAAATGAAGGATTCTTTAAGATTATGGGTCATCTCCAAAAGACTTAGTGATTTCCAAGGGATTCAGGGTGTCGAGGGATCAAGGATTCCAGTGAAATGCTTAAGAATTACAAGGATCTGATTAACCCTTGAATCCTCGAACCCCTGCCTGGGGCAGGCCGGCTTTTATTCAACCAAATTGTTACGATATTTTAGGTATTTATAATGGATATCATAATAGGTTCAGATCATGGAGGGTTTGATCTAAAGGAGAGCTGTAAGGCCTATCTGGAAAGCTCCCCTGATTATGTGGTAACAGATATTGGGGTGTTTAGCCGAGATTCTGCCGATTATCCCGAAGTGGGACATAAAGCAGCTCGGGGAGTGGCCGAGGGCAAATACCTCCGTGGGATTCTTATCTGTGGAACAGGTTTAGGTATGAGCATTGTTGCGAACCGTTATAAAGGGGTACGGGCAGCCCTCTGTCACAATCTCTTTACGGCCCGAATGAGTCGACAGCACAATGATGCCAATATCCTTGTTATGGGAGGTCGTGTTATTGGGCTGGGAATTGCCCTCGAAATGGTTGAGCTTTTTTTGAAGACCCCTTTCGAGGGAGGTAGGCATCAGAGGAGATTAGATCAAATTGATTGAGAAGCATGTTTTAAAAGAGAAGAGACTTAAGGAAATAGATCTCGAGGTTTATAATGCAATACGTGCTGAGATAGATCGAGAAAGATCTAATCTTATCATGATTGCCTCTGAGAACTATGCAAGTCGTGCCGTGATTGAGGCCCAGGCCAGTGTGATGACTAACAAGTATGCGGAAGGTTATCCCGGAGACAGATATTATGGTGGTTGTGAGTATGTTGACAAAGTAGAAAGGTTAGCTATTGAGCGTGCCAAAAGATTGTTTGGTGCAGAATATGTGAATGTTCAGGCTCATTCTGGAACCCAGGCTAATATGGCCGTTTACTTTAGTTTTTTAGAGCCTGGCGACGTAATTATGGGTATGGGCCTTTCGCATGGTGGGCATCTGACCCATGGCGGTTCAGCGAGTTTTTCAGGGAAGATTTTTAAGTCCATTTCTTATGGCTTGGACCCCAAAACCCAGCAAATCAATTATGATCAAGTGAGGGACCTGACCAAAAGACATAGGCCTAAGATGATTATCGCAGGTGCCAGTGCTTATCCAAGGATTATTGATTTTCACCGATTTAAAGAAATTGCACAGGAGAATGATGCGTATCTTATGGCTGATATGGCTCATATTGCCGGTCTTGTTGCTTCGGGCCTGCACCCCTCTCCTGTTGGAGAAGCCGATTTTATCACGACCACGACACATAAGACTCTGAGAGGTCCAAGGGGCGGATTGATCCTATCACAAGGGAAGTACGAGGAAAGATTGGATAGGGCAATCTTTCCTGGCATACAGGGAGGGCCGCTTATGCATATCATAGCAGCCAAAGCAGTTGCTTTTGGAGAGGCCCTGAGACCAGAATTTGTCGATTATCAAAGACAGGTTATTATTAATGCGAGGACGCTTGCAGAGGAACTCATGAGTTTTGGTTTTGATTTAGTATCAGGAGGTACGGATAATCATCTGATCTTGATGGATTTAAGCCAAAATGGAATAACCGGGCGGGACGCCGAAGAGATTATGGACAAGGCTGGTATTATTATGAATAAAAACACTATTCCTTTTGACGAGAGGGGACCTAAGGTGACAAGTGGTCTAAGATTAGGTACTCCAGCGCTAACAACAAGGGGAATGAAAGAAGCCGAAATGAAGATAATAGCAGGACTAATTAAAAAGGTACTTGAAAATCCAAATGATGATAATAAGTTATTTGAGGTAAGAGATGTGGTTTCTGATTTATGCCATAGCTTCCCAATATTCCAGCATCTTGATGAGGAGTCATAGTTGTCTAGACCTTCTTGGCCTGAATACTTCATGACAATTGCCAAGATAGTGGCCAAAAGGTCTACATGCTTGCGGCGCCAGGTGGGCGCCATATTAGTTAAGGAAAGGAGGATACTGTCCACGGGTTATAACGGTGCTCCTGCGGGCCTTAGACATTGTGAGGAGGTCGGATGTCAAAGGGAGAATACGGATATCCCTTCTGGTGAGCGACATGAGCTTTGCCGTGGGCTTCATGCTGAGCAGAACGCAATAATACATGCTGCCTATCATGGCATCCCAATTGAAGGGTCAACCTTTTATTGTACCAACAAGCCCTGTGTGATATGCTCCAAAATGATTATTAATGCAGGTATAAAAAAAATTGTTTATGAAGATGGATATGATGATCCATTGGCCGATCAAATGTTAGAAGAATCTGGTATCAAGATAGTGAGGTTTGTCTTATGAAATGTCCATATTGCACAAAAATAAATAATAAAGTGATTGACTCCCGGATGAGTAAAAACGGCAGGACGATAAGAAGACGGAGGGAATGCATTGAATGCGGGAGAAGGTTCACAACGTACGAAAAATTGGAAGATGTCCTTCCGATGATCGTGAAGAAAGATGGGAGGAGAGAACCTTTTAGTCGGGAAAAGATTATCTCCGGTATTCGAAAGGCGTGCCAGAAACGTCCTATCAGTATTACAGTAATAGAAGAGTTTGTTGACTCTTTGGAGATCTATTTCCAAGAACTGGGCAAAAAAGAGGTTGACGGTGTAGAAATTGGGGAAAAGGTCATCAATAAGCTCAAGGAGTGGGACGAAGTGGCCTATGTACGGTTTGCTTCGGTTTACAGACAATTTAAGGATGTTAGTGAATTTATGAAAGAGCTTGAGGAGATAATAAGGTCAAAGAAGGAAAAGGAGAGTAAATAGGGATTGAGGAATTTAGGGATTGAATCGTCAGAAGTCTATCAAAACAGATATTGCCTTAATGAAGGAGTCCTTACGTCAGGCCAGGAAAGGGCTGGGCCGTACTTCCCCCAATCCTGCCGTTGGAGCTGTTATTGCCAGAAACGGTAATATCATTGCAACAGGCTATCATCGCAAGGCCGGTTTGCCGCACGCGGAGGTGGAGGCTTTAAATAAGTTGGGAGGCAAGGCTCCGGGGGACATTCTTTATGTGACATTGGAACCCTGCAACCACTACGGAAGAACACCGCCTTGTACTGAGGCGATTTTAAAGAGTGGTCTCAAGCAGGTTGTTGTTGGCATGAATGATCCGAATCCTAATGTTTCGGGTGGTGGTTGTAAATTTCTTGAAGAAAATGGAGTTTCAGTAACAAGCGGTGTTCTTGAAGAAGAATGCCGCAAACTCAATGAAGCCTTTCTAAAATATATTACCTTAAGACGTCCTTTTGTCATCGTAAAATCGGCCCTTACATTAGACGGGTGGACAGCTACAGCGACAGGGAATTCGAAGTGGATCACGAATGAAAAATCCAGACAGTTTGTTCATCGCTTAAGAGATCAGGTAGATGCTGTTATGGTAGGAGTTGGAACGGTTCTTGCGGATGATCCGCTTCTAACTACCCGACTTAAGCGCGGCCGTGGCAAAGACCCATTACGCATTGTTGTGGATACCCATTTGAGGATACCACTAAATGCGAAAATCATGAATCATAATTCTTCTGCTAAGACCATCATAGCGATTGGACCTGACGTAACACCTAAGGACAGAAAACGATTTCAGGAGAAAGGCATTTCAACCCTCGTATGCCCCATTAAGGGTGGCAGGATTGATTTGATGGCATTAATGGGACTATTGGCAGATATGTCGGTTGTCAGCCTCTTGGTGGAAGGAGGTTCGTCGATTGTTGGTTCTATGCTTCGAGAGAGACTAATAGATAAATTCTGTATTTATAAGGCAAACAAGATCTTTGGAGGCGATAATGGGGTTCCCATGGCGGCAGGTCCTGGACCAGAGGAGATGGATAAATGTCTTAGCATAAAGGATATTCAAGTAAAGCGATTTGGAGAGGATATGCTGATTGTGGGTTATCCGGATTACAAATGATTTTTTTAAAGCACTAAATTGATGCAATGTAGGCAGTTTCTATAACAGGAAGCAGATAAATTCTAATGGACAATAAATCGAGCCTGTTCAATATTAGATGTTGAGTACGTCGCTCCATTTTCCAGTTTTCTTGT
>CAYRFN010000143.1:0-9816 GCA_964423495.1 uncultured Desulfobacteraceae bacterium | reverse complement strand
GCTCAAATGGATGGCTTTATCCGTCTTTTCACTGAAATAATTGTTGAGGCGGGAATGAACGAAAGATATGTTTTCAGAAAAAGACAGCTTGAGCTGCCAGGCTTCTTCAGGCCGTCCAAGGAATGGGATTTGCTTGTCGTCAAGAATGGGCATTTGGTCGCAGCAATTGAAGCAAAATCACAAGTTGGCCCCTCTTTTGGCAACAACTTCAATAATAGAACGGAAGAAGCAATGGGCAGCTCTCTTGATCTTTGGACGGCTTATCGGGAAGGTGCGTTCAATGGTGGAATTCAGCCCTTTCTCGGTTATTTTTTCATGCTTGAGGATTGTGATGCTTCAGTTCGTCCAGTAAGGGTTAAGGAGCCGCATTTCAAAGTCTTTCCGGAATTCGTTGGAGCGTCATATATGAAAAGATATGAGATCTTTTGCCGTAAACTCGTCCTCGAACGACATTATACTTCGGCATCATTCATAACCTCCGAAAGCGAGACAGGTCTTCATGGTGTGTATCGGGAACCTGCAAATGATCTCTCATTTACAATTTTTCTCAAATCTCTTGTATCCCACATTGGAGCCTTTGCATGAAAAGCAATAGACAGAAGACCTATCAGAGACTAATAAACGGAGATGCAAGGGATCTGACGTTCTTAGAGGATGAATCCATACATCTCATTGTTACCTCGCCTCCATATTGGAATTTAAAACGCTATATTGAGAATCCAGACCAATTGGGACATATCAAAGACTATGAGTCCTTCTTAGGGGAGCTTGAAAAAGTATGGAAAGAGGTTTTTCGGCTATTAGTTCCGGGCGGGAGATTAGTATGTGTTGTCGGTGATGTTTGCGTATCAAGAAGAAGATTTGGACGGCACCTTGTTTTTCCTTTACATTCGGATATCTGTGTTTTATGCCGAAAAATTGGTTTTGATAACCTTAATCCCATTATTTGGCATAAAATCGCAAATGCAAGTTTTGAAGTCGAAAACGGGTCAAAATTTTTAGGCAAGCCATATGAACCGAATGCAATAATAAAAAATGATATGGAATTTATCTTAATGCAGAGAAAGCCAGGAGGCTATCGAAAACCGACTGAAGAGCAAAGAAAATTAAGTAAAATCGACAAAAAAGATTTTAATACCTGGTTTCAACAGATATGGAATATCACCGGTACGTCTACCAGAAACCACCCAGCCCCCTTTCCCCTTGAGATCGCATCTCGTCTTGTTAGAATGTTTTCATTTTACGGCGATACCGTTTTAGACCCGTTCTGCGGCACTGGGACAACCATGACAGCTTCCCTAAGATATGGCAGGAACAGCATAGGGATCGATATTGAACCCGAATATTGTCGTATGGCCGCGCGATATTTAAAAAAAGAGAGCAGCAATCTCTTTGTAAATACAGAATTGATATTCGAGAAAATGGTAGCTGACAATTCAGGTCAAATGCAAGTTTGTGAAGACCAAGCCCTTTACGAAGTTAAATCAGCCAGAAAATCATTGGAATAGGCCAACAAGGGCATAGAGATGGAAAAAGCTGACGCTTATTAGCATCCCTCAGTTTTCAAGGATTAATAAATGTCTACACTTTTAATGCTTGAAGTGTTTTCCGATTACGTCTGACCCTGGTGCTATTTCATTACCGGGCGTATTGGAAGACTTAAAGAAGACTTAAAAAGGAATACCAAATCGAGATTCAATATTAAGAATAAGTTTGCGTAACGATGGCTTGCAGTCAGACGAGCAACCACGCGGGGCGAATATGATAGCGCATTTTCGTAACTTATTGGCCGCGTGGTTGCTCGCCGCTGAAGAGCGGCTTTCGGTGTTCAAAATCAGAATCAAAAAAGGCTTGTTGGTATTTTTACATCTGCTATGTCAAAAATGCTTAGCAGTGAAGTAAATTAATTCATCAAATTTAAGAATGTCCCCTTTTACGGTAGACCGCGAGCAAGCTTGCGTCCGCCCAATCGGTTGTTGGTCAACGCCGCATTCGCCTTCAAACAAAAAACAATTATGTTGTATAAAGGCAATAAAACGTTGCATATTGCTATTTTATATGGTATCGTTGTGTAAAACATCCGGATAGGAGGTAATTACGATGACAACCGCAGTAAGAGTTTCCGACGACTTGGTACGGGAAGCAAGGATATATAGCAAAATTGATCAACGGTCTTTAACTGGCCAAATTGAACACTGGGCAAAAATTGGCAAATGCGCTGAAGAAAACCCTGATTTGACTTATAGCCTAATAAAGGACATCCTTATTGGTCTTGTTGAGCTTGAACAAGGTAAATTATCAGAATACAAATTCGGATAACCGCCAATGAAAATTTTACAGTCTCGGCAATTTGAAACAAAGGTTAAAAAATTCACCAAACAAGAAAAAATGTCGCTCGACAAGCAGATTTTAAAAATCGCTGACAATCTTGCCATTGGTTCGGAAAAAAAGGGTGACCTTCGAGGAGTATATGTTCATAAATTTAAAATAAAAAACACACAATATCTGCTTTCTTATCCTTTTGCCGAAGAGAATCTTGAATTAATCATGATTGGTCCCCATGAAAACTACTATAGAGACCTGAAAAGCTATTTGAAAAGTAGATAAAAAGGCGAACCGCCATCCACCTGACACATGTTTCGCTACGCGTTACACCTGCCGGTGACGGCAGCGTTCGGTGTCCAAAACCAGAATCAAAAAAGGCTTGTTGCTATTTTTCTAAAATGTGCTTAGGATACTAAAAATTGAAAAAATTAATGATTAATAAAGATAATTAACATGAAACCTTTACCAGAAGATCTCCAGACACCCAAGCAAAACTTAGATGAATTTGCAGATGTTACCAAGAGAGTTTTGGACTATCTGCCAAATATTGTTTCAGAAAGAGTTGAAACAAGAGATTATACGATATTGTCTTCCGTAGTAGCTGGTACAACAAAATTCGCCAGACCGGTTAATAACAATTTGTTTATTAGTAAATTTGAAGAATTTGAGAAAAATTACAAATTATTCCTTACTGTTCTCAGGAAAATTAAAAATAGAAAAAAGATAACAAGAGAAGATTATTCAACAATAGATACTGTAGTATATACCATTCAACAATCCATAGGGGTTGGCATGGATTTTCTCTGCAATCCCAACAGTGCCAGGAAACACGTTGGCAATAGATTTGAAGAATTAATTCGTAATATAGTTTCTCAAGCAGGAATTACAAATGATAAAGTTGTGTTCAAAATTCCTTATCCATCAGAGGAAGGTGAAAAATTATATTCCTGCGAAACAGATATAATTTTGTCTCCTCATGAAAGAGTAAAATCGAATCTGAAAACCATAAACGAAGATGAAATTGTAATTTCTTTGAAAACAACATCAAAAGACAGGATGGGGAAAATATTTCTTGATAAACTTCTTATGCAGAAATTCGCTGAGCATCCTGTAAAAGTGGTTGGAATATTTCTGAATGATGTTCAGAGGAAAGAAACAGAAAAAATCAGTTATACTTTTGTCTCCGGCTTGTTTATGGTTTATACAAAATTTTTAACCCGGCTTGAAGGTGTTTATTTTGTTGATCCTCCGCCAATCACCAAAGGAATTCCTTACAACGAACACATTTCTCCCTTTTCAAAATTTATTGCCGATGATATTTGGAAGTTATTAACCTCTTAATTTTTGCCTTCTCTCAATAATCTCTGCTTCTTCGCTGTTATCAGCAATTCTTGCAATATGTTCTCTATTTAATAATCTTCCTCTTATGATGTTGCAATATTCAATATTTGTCTCACTGCCTAACCATTTTCGGTTAAAAGCTTCGGCAACAGCATATGTCGTGCCGGAACCGCCGAAAGGATCGATGACCATTCCCTCTGGATTTGAAGAGGCAAGAACACATTTTTTTACCAGTTCGACAGGTTTTTGGGTAGGGTGATTTTTTCTTTCCCAAGAGCTATTTGATAAGGTGGGAATTTCAAATACATCTTTAGGTTTTGCGCCTTTGGGATGAGGGGTCCAAATATATGTTTTTCCGTTCCCATATTGCGATGTCTTTGCCTGGGGGTGTTTAGGATATTTTAAGGTATGAAGATTATATGAGACTCTAACATCATTGACATTAAAAATAATTTTCTTGCTTTTTCTAAAATGCAACAAACTTTCATGTGATCGTCCCCAATCATTAGCTAAATTGGCTTTGTTACGATAATACCAAACCAACCACTTACACCCTTTGAAAAGGCTGCTTGCGGCCCATTTAATATCAGCTAGTATCTCAGAAAATCCACAAATATATAAACTTCCCCGTGGTTCAAGAATTCGTTGTGCCTCCTTAATCCATTCCATACTCCATTCAACGTATTTTTTTTGGGATTCAAATGTATCCCACTCAGCCTTTTTAATATTATATGGAGGATCGGCGAAAATAAGTTGAGCAGACGAGGTTTCAAGACTTTTAAGAAATTTGATAACATCTTGATTATATAGTTTCCCGAGGCTTGTCTCAAAAATAGGATCAATTTGATATTGTAAAGAATTAATATAGTCAGTTAAGTATGCTTGTCCCATTTCTTTGACAACAAGTTTAACTTGATCTTCTTTATAAATGCGGTAATTATTAATCGGGTGCCTTTGAGAAGGAAACCTTCCTGCTTTATCCCATCTTCTCAAGGTTCCTGTGCTTACACCGAGAATTTTTGCTGCTTCACTAATGTTTAAATAATTTTCCATCATTATATCCTGAGGTGATAAAGGTTATAAAACATTATACATCGTTACATTATTCAACCTTATACATGTTTGAAGATGCTATGTCAAATATTTTTTAAGTCAGATGATATAAGCGAAATAAATATAATCCTTAACATTTAATATTACAGTAGAAAACCGAAAAATGACATGGAGATGGAAAAAAGCTGACGCTTATTAACATCTCTCAGTTTTCAAGGATAAATAAATGTCTACACTTTTAATGCTTGAAGTGTTTTCCGATTACGTCTGACCCTGGTGCTATTTCATTACCGGGCGTATTGAAAAACTTAAAAAGGAATACCAAATCGAGATTCAATGGCGAGCATTTCCTCTTCATCCGGACACACCGGAAGAAGGGGGGCTTTTGAGGGCATTGGGCTGATTCAAAGAATAGAGGAGATGCATTCCTCTTCCGGTGGCAGCTCCCAGCGGATAATCGTAGTAAATACAATACGGCAGCGGCAAAAAGTAGTCCTGACATAGGACGATAGGTGCATAGTATGGACCAAGGGATCCTTCTCTTTATCACGAGCCTCGCGCTGTTCCTGTTCGCAATGGTGCAACTCAATGGCTGTATGCAGCGGCTGTTCAGCCTCCGCATTCGAGAGTACGTCAAATACTCCGTAAGGAGACCTTTCTATGGTATGGTGACGGGCATTATCATCACCATCCTTTTTCAGAGCAGTTCGGCTACAACACTGCTCACCGTTGGGATCGTAAGTGCCGGTCTCATCAGTTTCTACCATTCATTAGGCATCATATTAGGGGCGGACATCGGGACCACGCTGACCGTGCAGCTCGTGGCATGGAAGCTCACCGCCATCTCTCCCGCGTTGATTCTGGCCAGCGGTATTCTCTGGGTGTTGGGCAAACGTGGAGTTAAATCCGCAGGAGAAGCCCTCTTTTACTTCGGTTTGATCTTCTTTGCGCTGAGTTTGACAGGATACGCCACTGCACCGCTCAAGGGAAATCAGACATTCTTAAATTTTTTTCAGGCAACAAAACATCCCCTGTTAGGAGTAGCCATTGGCTTAGTCTTTACTGGTATTGTCCAGGCTTCCGCCATCCCAATAAGTATCCTTGTCATTATGGGCCAGCATGATCTCATCAGTATACACAATGCCCTGCCCATTATCCTTGGGGCTAACATGGGAACAACAGTAACAGCCTTTCTTGCGGCGGCTGTTTCCAATGTAAACGGACGAAGAACCGCCATGGCACATTTCTTTTTCAAGTTCATAGGAGTACTCATCTGTCTAATTTTCTTGCCCTTATTGATCCCGATCCTTCAGGCGCTGTCCAGGCATGTCTCTCAGCAGATAGTACTGGGACATGTACTATACAATTGCCTCATCGCCTTGATATTCATATTCGCCCTGAAGCCTGTGGCCGCTGGTATCCAGAAGATCCTCCCGGGCAAGGCGGCGGACCTGTCCCTGTGGCCCGAATATCTCGACGAGAATAGCCTACGAATCCCTGCGGAGGCTCTTGAACGCGTAAGAAAGGAGCTGTTACGGGCCTTATCTCTCACACAGCGAATGTTAGCAGGAAGTGTGGAATTGATTTTATCATTTCGAGAGGGAAGACGTCGTGACATCCGCTATATTGAGATGGTGGTTGACAATCTTCAAGAGGAAATTGCTAAATATCTGAACATGATCTCGTCCTCTCCACTTTCCGTAAACGCGTCAGAAAGACTCTTCGCGTTCTCGGCCATTGTGGACGATATTGAACGCATAGGCGACCGTGCCCTCAACATGGCAGATTTATCCAAGTACAAGCATGACAGCAAGGCAGATTTTACTTCTCAGGCAGAAACGGAATTGGAAGAAATCACCCAACTTGTCTTTGAGAACATGAATGATACCGCGTCCGTCATGGAGCATGGAGACAAGGCCCTCATTGGAGCTATTATCGAGCGGGAGGAAATCATAGATACGAAGGTGCGTGACGCGCTCCAGAGCCATCTCGAACGCTTTCGCCAGGGAATATGCCAAGCTGAGGCTGGTCCCATTTTTGTCGATGTACTTATAAACCTTGAACGAATATCGGATCACTGTGAGAATATCGGGGAGTACTTTGAAGATCTCGATTAGAATCTAATTAAGTATTCTCTTTTCTTGTCTTTTGCGTACTTCACGCCGCGTTCTTTTGCCTATTCAAAATTTTACCACCTGGGCTGATCACAACTTTTTCCATGGGAACTTTCTTTCCCGCCATTTCCATTCCCTTTCCTACGATCATGGGCAGTCCCTGGCAGCAGGGCACCTCCATCACAACAACGGTCACGCTTTTGATATCTGTAGCTTTAAAGACGTCTGCGAACTTTTGAACATATTCCTGGACATCATCAAATTTCGGACATCCCACCATGATGACCCTTCCTTTGAGGAAATCCTGGTGGAAATTGGGGTAGGCCACCGGTGTACAGTCCGCAGCCACCAAGAGATCCGCCCCTTTTAGAAAGGGTGCAGTGGGCGGCACCAATTTGATCTGTACCGGCCAGTGAGAGAGGGCAGAATCTTTGCTTTTTTGTATAGTCGGTTGTTTGGCCTCTTGGCAGGGTGTTGATGGACCAAAGCTCTGAATCTGTACTGATGGGCATCCGCAGGCCATGGTTGCTTCCTGAGAGACCTCTTCTTGAGCTTTTGAACTTAGATGTTGTTCCACTGCCTCCTCGTCAAAGTCCTCGGCCTCACGTTCCACAATAGTGAGGGCCCCGGTGGGACATTCGCCCAAGCAGGCCCCCAGGCCGTCGCAGTATTTTTCTGCCGATAGACGAGCCTTTCCATCAACAATTTCTATGGCGCCTTCGGCACAGGATGGCACGCACTGCCCACATCCATCACAAAGTTCTTCATCAATTTCTATGATTTTTCTTGTGACTTTCATGATTAGCTCCTGTTTCAATAAAGTATCTAAAGTTCAGAAAAGGGACGGCGCAAATATCATGGGTCTGAAGAAAGCTTCGCTAATTTTGAAATAGAAGCGTCTTCTCCGCCAGAATACGACCACTTTCCGTGAGAAAAGATGTTTCAATAACGCCTGCGAGTTTCTTACGGTCAGAAGGGTTATCCTTCTGTTTCTCTTCCAGATTGACTATCAGGTCTGCATCGTAGACACACTTGAAATTGGTGGTCTCTTCTTCCCTGGGATGATGGTGATGTCCCACAATATCACATACCTCCTCGACCAATTCTTTATTGGCCCCCAGGCGGGTTAATATCTCTCTGGCAATGGGTGGACCTTCCTCTTCTTGGTACCTGGCAGCGGTGCTGTTGTGTTTCCGCTCGGCCTCTTTGATGCCTATGTCATGGAGATAGGCCGATGTCAAAATAACCGCCAGGTTACCTTGTTCTTCCTTGCCGATCTGTTCCGCGTATCTTGCCACCCGGGTGGCATGACCGATTCGCTTGAAATCCTGTTTGAAGTAACGCTTCATCTCAATGGCCACCCGGTCCTTTAGCAGATCTTCCTTCTGGGCAATGAGTTCGGGTGGGAGATTTCCGATACATTGCTCAGCGTACTTGCAGTAGGTGGCACAGCCGAAATCCATGCTGGGGTTAAGAATACGGTGGCCGCATTTCTTGCAAAGACGCGTCGTATCGTCCTTGAAAAACTCCACTTCATTCCCACATTTGGGGCACTTGGCCTCGAATATGGCTCCAGGCTTCCAATATCGGCTGTCCTGTCCCGGGCATTTCATTGAATTCCTCCAAAAATTATAAATACCATAGTCAATTATTTTATCCTGGATTTTAAGTTAAATGGTCTTCTGATCCAGTTTCTCAACAACTTACTACCTTGGTCCTGCAATTGTCTTTGACCTAAGTCAAGACAATCATCTATATCATATTTTATCCCGATCTACTATTTGAGGAAATCGACACCCTTAATCACTTAGCGGTGCGGCTCTTGTTCTTTCCCCTTTAAAGAGGGTGGCAGGGCCTCGTTCCGGAATCTCGTCAAAGCACTCACCCTCCTTACAGTCTATCTTTTGCTTCTTTATTCCATCTCATAGGAATCAGCCAACCTCTTTTGCAGGGTTATTGTCTTAATTATAAATACTTGCGGCCAATACCCTTTGACTTAAGTCAAAAAAGGATGCTAGATAGCAAAAAGAGAAGAACTAATGAAAAGAAATTTAGATACGATTTCCAATACAATCTTATTCAAAGGCCTTCCCGAAGAGCAGTTGGAAGAAGTCGAAAAGATAGCCGTTGAGAGGCACTTAAATAGGGGTGAAATTATTTTTTCCGAGGGAGATGATGGCAACGGCTTTTACGTTGTGGCGGACGGGCAAATCAAAGTTTACAAGGCATCGATAGATGGCAAGGAGCAGATTCTTCACATTTTCGGCCCCGGCGAACCCTTCGGTGAAGTGCCCGTATTTAGCGGGCAACAGTTTCCTGCAAATGCCGAAGCAATGGCCAAAAGTCGCCTTTTATTTTTTCCTAGATCAGCCTTTGTGGATCTTATTATCGGTAATCCATTACTCGCCATGAACATGCTTGCCGTTCTTTCGATGAGGCTCCGGCAGTTTACAGTTCAGATAGAGAACCTTTCATTAAAGGAGGTTCCCGGCCGTCTGGCTGCCTACTTGATTTACCTGGCAGAAGAACAGGAAAGAGGTGACTCCGTTACTTTGGACATTTCAAAGGGGCAATTAGCAAGCCTTCTGGGTACGATTCCTGAAACCCTTTCGCGAATATTCGCAAAGATGAATAAACAGAACCTGATCGAAGTAAAAGAACGCGATATCAGGTTTCTCAACCGAAGCGGCCTGGAAGAACTTGCGGAACACGGAAGGCAAGTAGAATGAAAAAGGTGCTTCGATTGTCACCTTGCAGGCGAGCACATACGGTGAGCCGCTTTACAGGCGGTTGGGCTATAAGACCTACGATCGTCTGGAATGGTATCTCCATAAGATACCCGACTAAGCAAATGTCCCCTGCTTCTCACAACACCTACAGGTCGTGAGCATCGTTTGGCATCATAATAAGAAGCTATATTTCCAAATGATTGGTAACGTTCAAAAGGCTTCGCATTTAGAAGGACATGGGACTCTCTTTTAAG
>CAYRFN010000142.1:0-9920 GCA_964423495.1 uncultured Desulfobacteraceae bacterium | reverse complement strand
CGTTTTCTGAAAAGAGAGCCCCATGTCCTGCCTTTCTGTTCCTGATCCATGGTTAGGGCATAGGGGGCGTTCGATCCCGCTATAGGCAGGACAACTTTCTTAAAAGAGACTCCCATGCCCCTTCCTGCCTTATTTTCAAATAGCTAAAATGTTACCATTGTAGTAAATCTATCTTTCAATGCCCGCATAATGCACTAATGATTATTTAGAATCGCTAAATTATTATACTTTCTTAAGGTTTGTTATGATATTTTCTAAATCCACTTCCTCTTGAATTTTAGTGACCATGTCTCGCAAAATGCCTTTTCCTGAAGACAATTCATCATCCCCTATGATAAGGACCTTCTTTACCCCAAGTTGATCTGCCTTCTTCATTTGAGCCTTTAGTCCCTTTGAGCCGTAGTCCATTTCGACCCATAGACCGGATTTCCTGAGATCCGTAGCCCAGTTGAAACAGGTCTTTTCAGCGGCTTCTCCTATGGCGGCCATAAAGAGATCAGGTTTTTTTATTGGTAATTTTTCCTTTTTTCCAAGCAGGGAAACAACCCTTTCAACGCCAACAGCAAAACCAATAGCAGGGTGATCAGGACCCCCAAGTAGTTTCACCAGACCGTCGTATCGACCACCACCTGCTAATGCATTCTGGGCCCCTAATTCTTCTGTTTGAATCTCAAAAGTGGTCCTGTTGTAGTAGTCGAGTCCCCTTACAAGCTGGTTATTCAAGATAAATGATATGCCTGCCCCTTCGAGATAACCCTGCAAAGATTCAAAATGGTCCTGACATGGTATGCATAAAAATTCAATGATGGATGGGGCGTCTGATATAACGTGTTTGCAGGATTCCTCTTTGCAATCAAAAACCCGTAGAGGGTTGTTTTCTGATCTTCTCTGGCAATCTTTGCAAAGGGAGTTATCTTTGTTAATAAGATAGCCTTTTAGCTCTTCTATAAATCGGGGTCTACACTTTGGGCACCCCAAAGAGTTAAGGTTAAGACTCAAGCCGTTAAGACCGATAGACTCAAACAGATACATGGCTATGACGATTATGTCAGCATCACTTTTGGGGCCTGCATCTCCAAATAGCTCTGCATTTATTTGATGAAATTGCCTGAATCTTTCTTTTTGGGGCCTCTCGTGTCTGAACATCGGGCCGATGCTGTAGACCTTCAGTATTGGGTTTTTTTGGTATAGTCTGTGCTGTATATAGGCCCTGACCACTGAGGCCGTGGCCTCGGGTCGCAGTGTAAGACCTCTTCCCTTAACGTCTTTGAAGGAGTACATCTCTTTTGAGACAATATCTGTTTCCTGCCCAATACCCCGGCTGAAGACCTCGGTTTTTTCAAGGAGAGGTGTTCTAATCTCGGAAAATCCGAAGCATTCAAATAGCTTTCGTGCAGCCGATTCAAACCTCTGCCAGCTATTTACATTTTCAGGCAGAATATCATTAAAACCCTTAACGGTCGTGAATTCCAAGTAAATTTTATCTCCTATTAACTTCAGTTGAGTTGCAGCATTTTCTATCAGAGAGCAACCCAACTCGTCAATGGCTTTACAACAGCTTCAAGTTCTACTTGGTCGGGGAGGAATGGATAGAACTTATCCTACTTTTATTTTTGTCACTTTCTTCCTAACTTTGGCCGATCCTTTTTTTTCAAGGTCCTCTATTTTTTCATCAACAAGCGATCTAATTGACTTGAGGAATTCAATACGTGACTTGGTCAGGTGTTCAAAAAATTTTGATTTTTTATTACAGACCTTTTCAAGGTCCATAAAAAATCTGCCCACAGGGCAAAACATCATCTCCTTTTCATCCTTTTTCTTGTCCATGATCATCTCCTTTAAAATGTATACACAAATGCTGACCATCAAGTATTGCTTTGACAGATTTTGAGGCAGCTATCTGTCCTGGAAGTAACAAGTGTCTTTTAAAACTACCTACACGAACAATCAATTCATCAGAGAGCTTATTAAGTTCAACTTCATCCCTCATAATAAAGGGCAGTTTTATTATAAGTTGATACCCTCCATTCTTTTTAATCAGGTTATAGGGTTCTCCTTTAAAGAAATGCTCCAGTGGATTTCTTTCACCATATATTTGATTAGCAAAATCCTTAAGGCTATTATATCCAAGTACTTCGTCTTTGAAAAGTATAACAGGAAAGATGGGAATGGGACTGAAATATTCTTCTGCCTTTTCCATATATTTCTTCTGGCTTTCTCTCCAATCCTGGAAATATGTACTCTTTACATCATGGGGCAGGATGCGATTCATAATAATTGCATCTATATTCATTTTGTAGAGGCAGAAATACATGAACGCCCTCTGTGTCTCTTTTAAAACAATTTTTTCCGGGTTCGTAATAAGGCGAACCGTAGTGATTTGCGGGTCAACCAGAATTTCATCCACGCCTTTTAATCGTTGGAATAGATACTCTATGGCCGCAAAATAATCATCATTTGGGAGAGGAACATCGTAAACTCTTTTTGCAATAGGCCGAGCGTATTTGACAATGGTCCTTTGCATCTTGAATATCTTTTTAATATACCACTCTAAAGTCGTAGGAATACTGATAAATCTAAGTGATTCTCCAGTTGGAGCACAATCAAGCATAATCACATCAAACTTATTTTTCTGAACATAATGGTTGATATAAAGAAGCAGGCTTACCTCTTCCATACCCGGTAAAATTGCCAGTTCTTCCGCTAAAATCTCATCCAGACCTGTTGTATTGAGCAGGAGAGAGATATATTTGTGGATATCCCCCCAATTTTTTTCAATCTCTTCCTGTATATCAATTTCTTGAATCCATAAATTTTTATTGATTTCAATCGGTTTACCCTTATTTTGATCAAGCAGGCTTTTTTCAAGATCAAAGATGTCCGAAAGACTATGTGCCATATCTAAAGACATAATTAGAGTACTATATCCCATTTCAGCCGCTTTTATTCCTGTTGCAGCGGCCACACTCGTCTTTCCAACCCCTCCTTTTCCAGCAAAAAAGATGATTCTCATATTAAACTCCAAAAATCGACTAATATTTGGGCATTCGATGATTAAATATCTTTTATCATAGATAAATGTATATTTAAACTCTTGCTTTTCTCGCATCTTTAGTTTTTTTTTAAAATGTGTGATAATGTATAATACATATCGGATTTCCCCTTTCTTATTGCAAATTGATTAGTAACGTTCAAAGGTATTTACATTTAATTTGAACGTGGACAGTATATATGCATCTCGATTTATTTAAGAAGGGCATGGGACTCTCTTTTAAGAACCGAAAAATTAGTTGCTGGATAGTTGAGGTCCCTGCTGCCTGAGGCGGGCGGAGAGGGTGCTGTAATTGATGCCCGGAGCTCAGCACAGGGCAAAAAGCCAAAAAGCCCGCCGCCCGCCTTAGTTTGCCGGAATGCTAAGGTCGGAGTGCCTGCCTAGTCGGTTTCTTAAAAGAGAGTCCCATGCCCTTCCTGTCAGACATAGGTTTTAGATCCATAATCATGGAATTCCTATTTAAGGAATCGAGATAATAAACCGGCCAGGCACAAATTGGATATAAACAGTCTTGAACATTAGTAATAGATTAAACAGGATCTCCGTTATCTCATTGCAAATTGATTGCCAAGTTCTTTAAGGTAAAGGTCTAAAATACCCTATGATACCACTTCGAGGCACAATTCAATCCAAGACCTACCCTATTGTTAATAGTCTCATTATCGGTACTAATATTTTAATATATCTGCTGGAAATGGCACAGGGAGAGAGACTGAACCGGTTTATAATTACCTATGGATTAGTTCCGGCACGGTACTCTGTGTCTGAAATCGCTTCTCACTTCACTTTTATTCAGCAGGTCATCCCATTATTTTCTTATGCTTTTATTCATGGTGGCTTCTGGCATCTCATTGGGAATATGTGGTCTCTTTATATCTTCGGCGATAATGTGGAAGACCGGCTGGGTTCTCTACGCTATCTTTTATTTTACATTTTGTGTGGCTGTGCTTCAGGAATCTCCCATCTGGCTATCAATTGGCATTCTCAGGTACCTACGATCGGCGCCAGCGGCGCTATAGCGGGAGTTATGGGGGCCTATTTCTTACTTTATCCCCGCTCAAGGATACTCACCTTTATCCCCATATTTATTATACCCTATTTTATAGAGGTCCCTGCATATTTTTTCCTTGGTCTATGGTTTATACTGCAATTCATTAGTGCAGCTGGATCATCTGCCCAGGGAGGAGGCATAGCCTGGTGGGCCCATGTTGGGGGCTTTGTGTTCGGAATTATTATCTTGAAATTATTTTTGCAGATTCCAGAATCGGGAATCACTGATCGGATACGTGACAAGACATCCAAGAAAAAGACCCATCGTCTTCAGGTGATAAACACAGTAGGATCGCCAAATAATTTGAATCTATATGGTTCTATCCTCATTACACCACGAGAAGCCCATTTGGGCACTCGTAAGATGGTCAATATCCCCTGGGGCTTCCAAAAGCGCCTTTTTACAGTCACAGTTCCGGCCAATGTAAAAGAAGGGTCTCAACTCCGTCTTGCTGGTATGGGTAAGCAAGCAAATGAGGGAAGGGGAGATCTTTATCTAAAAGTTGAGATCCATGAGAATCTTTCATAGGATTACAGGCTGAATATCTGTAATACTTTGCTTTTTCTTGCATGAAAATGAGTGCTGTGATAGAAAAGACCTTCTTTTTTAATATTATACTTGAGAGATGATATATGTCTGTTCAAAACCATGATATTTTCGTTCAAACTACTGGAAAGACCGATATTATAGACATTACAGCCCATGTGTCTAATGAGGTAAAAAAATTGTCTATTACAAACGGCACTGTCACCCTTTTTATCTCAGGTTCTACTGCAGCCCTTACAACCATTGAATTTGAGAGCGGAGTTATTAATGACTTAAAAAAGGCAATAGACAGGATGGCCCCCGAGAATATCAATTACGAACACAATGAAAGGTGGGGAGACGGGAATGGTTATGCCCATGTACGTGCAGCTATACTTGGTGCATCGCTTAACATTCCTATAATTGATGGCAGGATGACCTTGGGGACTTGGCAACAGATTGTTCTACTTGATTTTGATAATAGACCTCGAGAGCGACATATTGTGGTCCAAATTTCCGGAGAGTAGTTATTAAGATCAAGGAATCTGTTTGCAAATGACCTTTCTGATTTTGTTGAGGTTGTTTATTGAAAAGAACTATTCCTAAAAATATCTCAGATGTGACAAAAAAGTTAAGTTTTCCTGGCAATGAATATATGCGTGCCCTGTGCGGGGAGCACAACGTCAATGTGCAATTGCTTGAAAAAAGGATTGGACTTTCCGTGCATGTCCGAGGAAACGTTCTATTACTTAAAGGCGGGGATTGGGAGGTCGAACTGGCTGATAAGGTCTTAAATCAGCTCTATGGGCTTTTGAAGGCTGATTACCCGCTCTATCTAAATGATGTGGAATATGCCATAAGGATATTGAGCAATGACCAAAAGGTGGATCTAAAAGAGATATTCAGGGATGAGGTCTATATCTCTTCTAAAAAAAAAGTTATAACTCCCAAGAGTATCAACCAAAAAAAATATATCGACAGTATCAGAAAATTCGATATCGTTTTTGGTATTGGGCCGGCAGGGACAGGTAAGACTTACCTTGCGATGGCTATGGCTATTTCTTTTTTGTTAAAAAAGGATATAAACCGTATTGTACTGGCAAGACCTGCAGTTGAGGCTGGGGAACACCTGGGTTTTTTACCTGGAGACCTTTATGAAAAGGTGAATCCATACCTCAGGCCTTTGTATGATGCGCTGCACGACATGATGGATTTCGAAAATGCATCTCGTCTGGTTGAGCAAGGCATAATCGAAGTGGCACCTCTTGCATTCATGAGAGGGAGGACATTGAATGATTCCTTCGTGATCTTGGATGAGGCCCAGAACGTTACTTCTGAGCAGATGAAAATGTTTTTGACCCGCCTTGGTTTTAGTTCTAAAACCGTCATTACAGGGGATGTAACCCAAACAGATTTGCCAGACGGAAAGGTTTCAGGGCTCAATGAAGCAAAAGAAATATTACACGAAATCAAGGGAATACAGTTCATCTACTTCTCCAGGGAGGATGTGGTTAGACACCCATTGGTCCAGGAAATCATAGATGCATACGAGAAAGCGGGTAACAGAAAGCCATCTAACAGTATAAAAGAAGAATAGAAGTAATTTCTAATAATATGTCCATGAAAAAGTTAGGTAAGAGAAAAGTAAAATCCCTTAGGAAAGGTAGAGCCCCTAAGCGGGTGGAGGGAGATATATTCTCAGGAACCAAAAAAGTGAAACAAAGTGTTGATTGGTTTGGTCCTGAGGCAAAAGGATGGTATATAATAATCGGCTTATGTATTATTATATCAGTCTTTTTGTTCCCCAATATCCTGACTCACCACAAGACCTATGAGCTTGGAGATGTGTCTGATCGCGACATCAAGGCCTCCCGTGAGTTTCTTGTTGAAAATAGTGAGTTAACAGAGAAAAATCGACAGGAAGCTGTTAAGCCCGTCCCTTCTGTATATGACTTTGATCCAACCGGTGCAAATATTGTTTCCAAAATAAAAGAAGCCTTCGAAGCGGGGAAGGAGCACAAAAGGTCACCAGTACCGGCTGAGAAGGTCTCTAAGGATCAATTAATAAGCGATAATTCTTTTAAAAAGCATTTTTTTGATACTCTTGACATTCCTACTGATGATGGGATCTTTTATACACTTATGAAAAAAGATTTTCCCACAGAAGCAGAAGAAGCAACAACAAGTCTTGTCACTCAGGCCTTGAGAAATGGGGTTGTTAGTAACAAAAAAATGTTGATGAGCCATAGCAAGAAAGGGATTATTCTACACGACATCAACACAGGCAAAGAAGTTAGTGTTACTGATTTGGATCAATTTTATGATTTGAAAACAGTAAAGGATTTCGTAAAGAGTCGAAATAAGGAATTAAGCAAGTCAATGGGCTCAAAGGAGTTGGTAAAAGCATCATTAAAACTTGCTATGGCACTGATCAAGCCGAATCTTACAATTAACAAAAGGGAGACTGAATCAAGAAAAGACCTTGCGAGGCAATCTGTTAAACCCTTCTATTTCAAGGTCAAGAAGGGTGAAATGCTCGTGAGGGAGGGGGAAAGGATTACACAAGAGCATCTCCTTAAACTATCAGAGCAAAATAAGCTCTATAAACATAAAGAAATAATCGGTCAGGTCCCTGCTATGGCAATACTGATTGGCTTTCTCATTTCGGCTATGTATGTCGTGGGGTTAATGAACAGTCAATCATCCAGGGCAAGAGTAAAAGACGTACTCTTTTATATGGTTACTCTTTTGACCATTTTCTTTGTAGTATTAGCTTCAAATTTAGTATTTGAAGAAACCGCAAGAGGTTTTATCTATATTACTCCAAGGTCACTGCTTTTTGCTATACCGGTAGCCAGCGGTGCGATGCTTATTGCCATATTTCATGGTATAAATGTTGCGGTGAGTTTTTCTCTCATCGTTTCAGTTCTTGCCGCCCTGGTTTTTGGGGGCAGGGTGGAATTCTTTATTTATTTCTTTATCAGCTCATTGGTGGCTGCTTATGGAGTAAGGAGCTGCCGAGAGAGGGGTATCTTCATAAGGACTGGACTAAAAGTCAGTGTGTTCAACATGGTCTTGGCGCTTTCCATACAGGCTTTGTACGGTTCTTTATATTCCATTGAGGCTTTGATTGCCTGTGCATCAGCCTTCATCGGAGGGATTCTCGTTGGAGTTATCGCAACTGGCATACTTCCATTGATCGAAATGTCCTTTGGTTATACTTCAGATATCAAACTACTTGAATTGGCTAATTTAGACGAGCCTCTCCTGCGGAAACTTATGGTTCAGTGCCCGGGGACTCAACATCATAGTGTTATCGTAAGCAATATGGTTGAGGCTACTGCTGAAGCGGTCAATGCTAATCCTCTACTTGCCAAGGTTGCTGCCTATTATCATGACATAGGGAAAATGAGGAAGCCTCTCTACTTTATAGAGAATCAAATGGGCCGCGAGAATAAGCATGAAAAATTGGCCCCATCTATGAGCAGCCTTATTCTTATCTCACATGTCAAAGATGGCGTGGAGTTGGCAAAAAAGCAAAAATTAGGCAATGAGATAATTGATATTATCAGACAACATCATGGGACGAGCTTGATTTCTTTTTTTTATGAGAAGGCCAAGGAACAAGGGGGAAAGAAAGGCGTCAAATCCTTTCATGTTAAAGAAGAAGATTTTCGTTATCCTGGGCCCAAACCTCAAACCAAGGAGGCTGGCCTTGTCCTGCTGGCGGACGTTGTGGAGGCTGCATCTAGAACACTCACAGACCCCACAGCCTCACGTATTCAGGGAATGGTGCAGAAGATCATAAATATGGTTTTTTCTGATGGACAGCTTGATGAGTGCGAACTGACGTTAAAGGATCTCAATGAGATCGCAAAAAGTTACAATAAGACATTAAGCGGAATTTTTCATCACCGGATTGAATATCCGGAGTCGGTAGCGAGAACAAGCCCAGAAAAAAAAGGAGAAAATGGAAATACTGATAAAGTCTCAACAGGGAATTCATGGGCTAAAAAGCCGGAGGATAAAGAAGAAGCTGGAGAGAGTCTTAAAAGACTTGGCCTGTCATGATAAGGAATTGAGTATTTTATTTACTAATGATGAGCAGATCGCCCAATTAAATGAGCAATATCTTAAGAGAAAGGGCCCCACTAATGTGCTGGCTTTTCCGATGGGCGACTTGTCTACGCGTAACCCAAAGACAGGAGGGCCAATCCAGGAAGTTGAATCAGCTATGTTGGGAGACGTTGTTATTTCTTTGGACACGGCCTTACGGGAGTCAAGGCAATTAGGGGAATCAGTTGAGCATACAATTGATCGCTTACTTATCCATGGGATCTTACATATCTTAGGATATGACCACGAGAAATCAGCTGAAGAAGCTAAAATGATGCAGGAAGAGGAAAAAAGGCTTAAGGTGCTGATCAGGGAGGATTAGGATATGGCACGTTTAGCGGTTAATGTTGACCATGTGGCTACAGTGCGTCAGGCAAGAGGGATTAATGAGCCTGATCCGGTCCTGGCAGCGGGTATTGCAGAGCTGGCAGGAGCAGAAGGGATTATTTGTCACTTAAGAGAGGACAGGCGTCATATTAACGATAGAGATCTTATGCTTTTACGACAGACCATAAAGACAAAGCTCAACATGGAAATGGCTTCTACAGAGGAAATGGTGGAGATCGCACTTAAGACTAAACCTGATTTGGCAACTCTGGTTCCTGAAAAGAGGGAAGAACTAACTACGGAGGGCGGTCTTGATGTTAAGGCTCAGCAGAATCTTTATAAACGTGTGGTGGAGCGCCTGAAGGGAGCAGGTATTAAGGTCAGCTTCTTTGTGGATCCGGATCCGGATCAGATTAATGCCTCTAAGCAGTGTGGCGCAGATATCGTGGAGATTCACACTGGCGATTATTCAGAAGCAAGGTCAGAATCGGAAGCTGTAAACAGGTTTGAGCGTATTGCTACTGCAGTTGATTCAGCTGCGGATTTAGATTTATGCATCAGTGCTGGACATGGACTTAATTATATAAATGTCAAGCGGTTTAAGGTTTTGGCCAAAGTCGAAGAATACAGCATAGGGCACAGTATTGTAGCGAGGGCAGTATTGGTGGGTTTTGAAAGGGCTGTGCGAGAAATGGTTGAATTAGTAAAAGATTTTTAGATTGAGATTATGTTTTAGCTCTTTAAAAATAAGACAGACAGGGGCATGGGGGTCTCCGCGCCCCTGGGTGTTAACCATGGATTAGGAACAGAAAGGCAGAGCATAGCGCAGTGATGTCCCTTCGGCCTTGC
>CAYRFN010000141.1:0-9974 GCA_964423495.1 uncultured Desulfobacteraceae bacterium | reverse complement strand
CCATAGGTTATGGCTACCATAATTACCTTTTCTGGGGGTGAACATTTGTTATAACTTGTTTTTCGAAATCAATACTATAATCAAGATCTCGTAAGAAATTCATGCCGAGCAAGCCATTATAATCGGCTGAAGGGCCTTCATAATCAACAATATTGACAATCAAATTTTCCTTAATAATCGGTCCAACTTTAACATAACTTAGTTTTGCTATTCTTGTCCCGATAACATTTCCTCCAACAGCTATTGCCTCAGCCTTTTTTGATCGCCTTATATATAATTCGCCATCTTTGCGTATCTGGTCCATTTCGCCACCGCACCTCAACAAGTTAAAGGGGTAAAGGGAAATTTTAAGAAAACCAACAGGATTACATCTTATTTATTAACTTACCTCCTGCCTTATTATCTGGCTGGCCGATACTCGTGAAGTGAGGATTCTGACAAAGACTTTTGAATAACAAACGCTAAATTAAGCCTAATTGAGTAATCTGTTTCTAACACAAAAATACATCCGGAGAGCTTATGGAAAACAAAAAAAATACTCCATCCCCTGCCTGCGCTTCATGCGAACTGGAGACCCCTAAGCGCATTTGTTTCGCTGAATCGGGGAAAGGCTCCAAAGGCTGTCCAACCCTGACGCGAAAAGAGATCCTGATTGAGGCGAACGACAAATATGATGCAACAAAGATATGGGAGTTCGCCCGGCAGGCATCAAGGCAGGAGGCTGAATGCTATGCCAACCGCCACGAGCGGCCCTACATAATGCAGCCCACCAAGACCCGAATTGTGGAAGTCTGTTAATTCGCAAAAAAGATGGGATATCACCGCCTGGGGCTTGCATTTTGCCTGGGTTTAGCCAAAGAGGCCAGGGTCCTGGAGGAAATCCTTGAAAGTCAAGGGTTTGAGGTAGTCTCCATTGTCTGTAAATCGGGGCCGAACTTCCAAGAAAAGGATTGGAATCAAAGACGAAGAAATGATCTATCAGGCCACGGATGAGGCCATGTGTAACCCCATTTTCCAGGCCAAGCTGCTCAATCATGAAAAAACTGATTTCAATATCTTACTCGGACTCTGCGTCGGCCATGATTCCCTTTTTTTTAAATACGCCGAAGCGCTTACTACCGTCCTGGCCGTCAAGGACAGCGTGACCGGACACAACCCCATGGCCGCTATTTATCTCTCCAATTCCTATTATAGAAAGATCAAATATCCCAAGCCTTGAGGATGACTATTAAAAGACGAGTTACGGATATAGATGCGAATAAAATGAAGGCCGGTTATAAAAGAGCACGAGCTTTGGGCTTGCCCTTTTTTTACTTTTTAAGGGTTAAAATATCGTTAATCCCGTAAACCCTGATCAATCCCATTACTGAAAGTTCCATACAACTTGGAAAGGGATTCTATTACCCGGTTTTTTTGAAGCTTTTACTTAGTTAAAAGAGGAGCCACCGTCGCAAAGTATAAGCTGACCGGTTATAAAATCGCTGTCCTCGGTCGCCAGAAAAATTGCCGTCCCCACCATATACTCAGGCAGGGATGATTTTTTTAGACATCTTTTCTGCAAACTGATCTCTTCCGGGTTTGGGCCGGCTATTGCCCTGTTTCTTTCTATTTTTTTGCTGCCTTCGGATTGCGTATAACCTGGTGCAAGACTATTCACATTGATATTGTACGCGCCCAATTCCCTGGCCATGCTTCGTGTAAAGGCAAAGACCGCCCCTTTGGAGGCGACATATTGGGGCATGCCAACGGCCCCCTCAAAAATGATCGACGAGGCGACATTGATGATCCTGCCCCCTTTCTCCTTCATGTGAGGAAACACCGCCTTAGTGCAGTGGAAAGGACCGGTGGTATTAACTTCCATTACGCGATTCCACTCCTCCGTGGTGATCTCATTAAAAGGCTTTTTGACGATATCGGCATACATGGCAGCATTATTTACGAGGATATCCAGAGCTCCGAAGCGTTCGACTGCCGCCATAGCCATGGCATCGCACTCATCCTGTTTCGTGACATCCGTCTTAACATAAATGGCTTCACCTCCCGCTTTCTCTACCGTTTCCACTGCCGCCTTTCCTCTCCTGATGTCAGCAATGACAACTTTTGCACCTTCCTTTGCATATCCTTCCGCAATGGCAGCTCCTATGCCCTGGGCTGCCCCTGTGATGATAGCGACCTTACCCTTTAGTCTCATTTCCACCTCCTATAAGTCTTGTTGGTTTAATTTAAAAACCCAAAACGCTTTTTCAATACCCGAATGAATAAGGAAATCAAAAAATTAATGAACACTTAATAATGTACCATTTTACCGTCTTTTTTACATCCAATAGAATTCATTAAACTTTGTCACGACAGTCAACGATGCCTTCTAAATCACAAGCTAAAGTTTTTATGGAATTGAGAAGAAATAAAATTCCATATTGAAACACTATCTTTTTCATATAAAGGGTCCGCCATTAAAGTGCGAGTCCCCAGAGGAATAGCTATGCAATCCATATGGCAGGCTGGGCAGGTATTGGATCACAGTCAAACCTGTTCTAATATCTTTTTTCCATAGCATCAAAACAGGGTATGCATAGGGTTTTGTTAAAGAGCCTACGTGTACGAGACTCCATTGTTTCTTCACCGCATTCCTGACAGCTTAGGCTGTCCAAGATCCTTGCTTTGCGGGGTAAAAGGCCCAGGGCCGGTTTTTCTTCAAAGATTTCTTCAAAGTCGGCATCAAGAATCCGTTTTGTTCGGGCCTCTTTGAATTCCTCCAAACGTTTTTTTTCTTCGGGGGCCAGATCTTCTTTGGTCATTTTATCTCGTAATGCGCTTAATTCATTGTTTTGATCTCTAAAAGGTCTGGGTTTGGCTATAATGCGAGCTACCTTTCCGTCTGAGCGGCGATAGAATGTGAATGCGCTTTTCCCATAGTCCATGTGAATCAGATTACCTTTGCCAAAAGTGCAGCCAGTCAAGAACTGGATGGCATCAACAGCGCACATGTCTGTCTCGACAACCGCGACTATGTCTTCATCTGAGGCGCGGCCAAATTTATTTAATGCCCATTCAGCCGCCCGGATGCCAATAGCCAGGCCGGGGCATGAGTGGCCGTGGAACTTAATGGTTTGTTGGATCAATTCTTTACTGATAGCAGTTTGAGTCATGTCATATCCTCCTATTCTGGTGCATCCATAATTATGTCTTACGAAGAGGAGCATAAAATAGTTGCCATAGCGACATGAAGTCTTTTCAGAAGTGACTGTCGGGAGGGCTTCGTCATTTCATGGTGTTACAGGATGGGGGACCCCCTGGCTCCGCGCAGATGCGAGGGGAACAGGGAGGGGGGAGGCATCACCCGTCTGTAACGCCTTGAAATGACCAGCCCGGGAGACTCGGAACGAAGGAAAAGATCTCATGTCGCTCTAACCGGTATTGTGAAACTTAACCCACGCAAATAATTATATGCCCTTCTCAGTATATATTGTTATTATATTTTAACAGATCGCATCAATAAACAATAAAAACGATTGACCTGATTTTTTAAAACGGGGTAATTTAAGGATTAATTATAAATTATTCAATAGATTTTATATGGTTATGGGCTGCTTTCACGGCAGTAATCAATAACCGAGACCAAGAATAAGGAGACAAATGGCTTTTTTTATTATCGCAGTCAGTATCTTGATCATAATTTATAGCTATATTGGATGGCGTCTTATCGTTCCCGCAGGATTCAGTCCTTTTTTGAATACGATTTTATGGGTAATATTGATATTGCTCATGTGCATAGCACCAATCTCCATTTTTTTACGAATCTATGGGTTTAATGTATTTTGGTGCAATATATTGTCATGGATTGCATATCTTAGCCTGGGGTTTTTATCAGTTGTATTTACTTTTTTAGTTATCAAGGACCTGATCTTGTTGGTCGCACGTATTGCTAAAAAATCATACTCCCTGTTACGCCGTCTCATCATGTCTGACGCCAATCCTATTGAGTCTATTGCCCTTGATCGCCGTTATTTCATTTTTCGTTCCATAAACTTAGGGATTTTGGGCATTTCAGCAACCCTTGCAGGTTACGGCTTATACGAGGCTCGGCGTCGACCCAGTGTCGTCGAGGTTTCAGTGCCTATATTTGATTTACCAAATGACCTTGAAGGATTTCGTATAGTTCAGATTACTGATATTCATGTTAGCCCAACAATTAAGAGGAATTATGTGCAAACTATTGTTGGCCAAGTAAATAGCCTCAAACCAGACATAATTGTTTTTACAGGCGATCTTGCAGATGGCAGGGTTGCAGTCTATCATAATGATGTAGCCCCCCTTAAGGACCTATCCGCACCTTATGGTTCATATTTTGTCACGGGTAACCACGAATATTACTCAGGAGTGGAAGCTTGGTTGACGAAAATAGAACAGCTTGGGCTTATAATATTGCTAAACGACCATCGGATTATTAAGCATGGAAAAGGTCGTGTTCTTATGGCCGGCGTGACAGATTACAACGCAGGCAGATTTCTTACAGACCATGCTTCAAATCCGTATATGGCTCTGTCTGGTGCTCCGGCATCCAATTTAAAAATACTCTTAGCACATCAGCCGCGCAGCATATTTGCTTCCGCCAAGGCCGGTTTTGATCTTCAAATTTCCGGCCACACGCACGGAGGACAGTACTATCCCTGGAATTTTCTCATAGGTTTGCAACAACCTTATGTAGTCGGCCTTCATCAGCATGAGAAGACCTGGATTTATGTGAGTCGCGGTACAGGTTACTGGGGGCCCCCTATTCGCCTGGGTATACCCTCTGAGGTAACAGTGATCACACTAACCGGGCCAAATCATGGCACAAACAGAGTATAGAGTAAAAGAGGTTATATTATCAAAGCAGGCATCATTCCTTCGCGTTGCATTGAGAATTCATCTCTTGTAGAATAGAGATATTAAAATATCATTAAGGGAGGAATAAGGCTATGAAAGTGCAAATAAAAAGCATTATTTGCGCCACTGATCTCTCAGATCTCTCCAATCATGGTGTTCTCTATGGGATCGCTCTTGCCAAGGAATTAGGGGCAAAGCTTTATGTCTGTCATGTGATTGATCTCACCTCCACAGCCATGTACGAAGTGGCTATTTCATATTCTATAGAGCAACAAAACCGAATGGTGGATTATGCCCATGAGCATCTCCAACGATTGATGGGTGAGGAGTCCTTTGACTGGGAACCTCTGATCACAATAGGTCACCCTGCAAATGAAATAGCTCGTATGGCCGAAGAAAAGGGGGTGACACTGGCGATTTCTACCTACCATGGACGATCCGGCCTGAAACGGTTTGTAATCGGGTCGGTGACAGAGCGCCTAATGAGGACCTTGCCCTGCCCATTACTGGTTGTGCGCAGCCTGGAGCAGGATGTTTTGGCCTCTAAAGATCAAGATATCAGGTTTCAAAGGATTCTCGTGGGATGCGATTTTTCACCCGATTCCGGTCTTGCTTTTAAATTCGGACTCTACCTGGCTCAAGCGTTTCAATCCGAGCTGCACCTAGTCCATGTAATCGAACCACCTATTTACAAAGACCTACTTAAGCCAGGGAGAGAGCAGAAAGATGAACTTCAGCAGGATTTGCGCGACCAACTAATCGAGAAGCTTAAGGGTATGATTCCCGAAGATGCCCATTACTGGTGTAAGCCGAAAATAACGCTTTTGGGCGGTCAACCCCACGAAGAACTGACAAAATATGCCGTGGTCAATGACCTCGATTTGGTCGTTTTAGGCGTGCGAGGTCAAAGTCTGGTCGAAAAATTGTTTGTTGGATCAACCACAGATCGTGTTGTCCGCCGAACACCATGTCCTGTTCTTTCAGTACGGCCAACAGTCCTAAGTATTTAATCTGTAAGTATTAAGATTATCTGTTATTTTAGGGAATCACAGATGTTGGATTAAGATAAACAAAATCAAGGCTTATGTTCATGAGGTAACCTGCCAAATTTGTGGATATGAACGTGCGGATGGGGCACTAATTCCTCATCAAGTGATACCTTCCCGTTCGCCATGGCATATATTTTGTCTGTGGTTTTAAAGAGAAAATCCAGGTTGTGGGATATGAAAATACATGTAAGGCTCAGCCCTTTAATAATGTCGGTTATCTTCTCTTCTGTCTCATCATCAAGGCCATTTGTGGGTTCGTCAAGGAGAAGTACCTCTGGCTCCATAGCAAGTATCGTTGCTAAAGAGACAAGCCTTTTCTCCCCACCCGAAAGCCTATAAGTTACCCTGTCCTCAAAGCCAAAGAGATCAAGCTTTTCAAGGGTTTTCAAAGCTATTTCTCTGGCCTCTTCCGGCGATTTCCCCAGATTTAATGGCCCAAAGGCTATATCCTCAAGTACGGTAGGGCTGAATAATTGATCATCGGCGTCCTGAAAAAGGAATCCGATCCTTTTTCTTACTTGTCTAAAATCTTTTTCATTATGAGCAGCTTTTCCAAAGAGCTCAATCCTGCCTGAAGAGGGTCTTAGAAGACCCATAATGATATAGAAAAGAGTGGTCTTACCGCTGCCGTTTGGCCCCACCAAGCCGATCCGTTCACCTCTATGGAGTTGAAAAGTCAACTTATCAAGTATGAATTTATCTCCGGTATAGGAAAATGACGTATCTATTAAATTGATGATCAGACTATTTCCCTCCATTGAAACACCACCAACCCAAAAATTACAAACAGCATCAAAGAAAGATAAATAATATCTGCTGTCGTAATTGAAAAACGGCTCAACGTATAATACTTGCCATGGAATCCCCTTAAGAGCATGGCCTTGTGAATCCTTTCCGCTCTGTCATAGCTTTTGACTAACAGCATTCCTACAAGATAGGCATAACTCCTATAGGTGTGTATGTTTGTGCGTGGCATAAACCCCCTTATTTTCATTGCATTTATCAATCTGTGATACTCCTGAAAAATGACATGAATATATCGATAGGTAAATAGAAAAAGGTGAATGATCTTATCTGGAACAGCAAGCTTTCCCATTGCATGGCCAATGGCAAAGATCGGCGTAGTTGCCAGAAGGGAGATCATGGCTAAAAGGATAGCGTTACTTTTGATAGTAATCTGAGTGGCGTATAGTACACCTTCTTTTGTTCCTACCAATGGTCCTATATCAAACCATGCCTCCCCCTTAAAGGTAAATGGAAGGAAAATCCATAGGAAAAGAATTAATCCATTTACTACTAACAGCCGATAAAAAACCCTTCTTATTGGGAGTTTTGAAAGGACTATAAGGAATATTGAAACAGCGAATGCAGATAATGATGCTGAAAATTTGCTTGATACAGCCACAACAACTGAAAAAAGTATTGCTACAATGACTTTAATCCTTGGATCAAGATTATGAACAAAGGAATCACCCGTTGCAAATTGTTCTTCAATCATCATTTTCTTTTGAGTCCACTTTCTTTCTTTTGTTTTTGAAATAGATTGCTACGCCCATAAGGCCAAAGATATAGCCGATTCCGCCTATGATTTCAGTAACAGAAGGCCCTTTGGACTGAGATTCTGTCATTATTTTGATAATTGGCCTAAGTTTGCGATCTAAGGATTCCTCAATAAGTCCCTTTATATCTTTCTCGCTTAAACCGATAGCTATGGGCTTGGAAGACTCATCAGCTTTTCTACTGCCCAAGTCACCGCATGATTTCCGGATTTCTGATTCCGGGATCATCCATTCTGCCTTATGGCCCATGGATGCGTTGAGCACAATCCTCAGATCAGTGAGTTTGGGAATTTTGAATGAAAACTCTCCTTTATTGTTTGTTTTTCCCTCCAGGAGTTGTTTGCCAATCCTGTCAAAGACCAGAACCTGGGCATTTTTGGCCCTTTTTCCACCGCTAAACTTACTCTCAGTAAATACAGTGTCTCCCTCAACCCAGGCAAAGATGATCACCTTGTGGGCTAAGGCAGGAATATTGTAAGACATTACAAATATAGAGGCTAAAAAAAGAATTATTAAAGAGATCTGAATATTATGACCCTTTTCCATAGATACCTCCCAGAACTTCGGGTTTTACCCTCCTTAAAAATGCCACGCAAAAAAGAGTAATGATTCCCTCAATGACCATTACAGGCAGGTGGGCCAGTATGATCAGCTTTGCCACCGACAAAAATGACTGTTCGGTAAATAGAAGTGATAATGCTACAAAAATACTTGAAAATAAAACGGCAAGAAAGCCACATAAAAATGCGGCAACAAAATATATGAGCCTTCTTTCACAATTTATCAACCTGGTAAAAAGATAATAGCAGATTACGCCTGGAAGGGCCATATTTACCGTATTTATCCCAAGTACAGTGATCCCACCAAATTGAAAGAGGATTGCTTGGAGTGCCAAGGCAACTAAGATAGAAGGAAAACAAAGCCAACCAAGTAAAAGCCCATTTATTCCATTAAGGATAAGATGGACACTGGATGGTCCAATAGGGACATGGATAAGTGATGCCACAAAAAAGGCAGATGATAGAACCGCCACTTGTGGGATCTTTTCATAATCCATCTTTTTAAGACCAACTGAGATACCAGCTGCGGCCAAGGCCGCACCCGTGACCAGCACGGGTGCGGATAATACCCCCTCAGAGATATGCATTGATATTACTCTCCATAAGAATCTCTTCTGTAAAAGACGAAGCTCGTGTATTCACCATGGCTTTATCACCTTTTTCCCATGCTCGAGGGCCCCGCGGATCATTTCCATATGTCTAAGCGCGGCCAGCTCCCGTTCCAGGTCCGCAGGTTTGATTTTAAGTTTTTGGACCAGACGTCCTGGTTCTATTTTACCTTCGCGCTTCGCTATATCCATGATCCTGGTTTGAACGCTGTTCAACATAGGTTCTTGACCGTCTTTACCCACAAAAGACTTTGCAGTATATACCGCCCAGGGATCACATGCCTTGGCAGGAGATAGGGCATCCATGTAACAATCGTCACATAGTTTTTGCCCCAGATGCTCATGTATCTCTTCTTCTGTAACATCGGCTTTACATCGTTCGCAAATCATTTACTGACCATCTCCCATTTTATTTCCACTCGTGGAATTTAACCCATAGAACTGCACCAATTTCCACATCTTTACCCTTGATCTTCTTGTCCGATGTGTTCAGGGCGGCAAACCCCCACCAACCGGCTTTGGGCGCTGCATAAGTAAAAACCCCATTAACATCGGTCTTGATAGTCTGAGTGACCATATAATCTGTTGGAGCCTTGGCCTTCCCGTCCTCATTATAATACTCAACCTCAACCTCACAGAAAGATACTGGTTTTCCATCCAACTTTACAATCCCTTGAAAGACATTTCCTGAATAAAGGCCATAGGGCTTTGACAGCGGTATTATCTCGGTTTTGAGCCCTATTTCCTTATCCCACCCCTCATCATCACCAAATGCAGTCACCACGGTTTTGGTATAATGTACTATATAACAGTTTTCGGCTGGCTCCCAGTAAGGCTTTGGCTCCATATAAAACATATAAACGCCTGGGCGCTCGATTGAATATGAGATCTGCCAGGCGGTATGCCCCATTACCTTTGTCTCATTTAGTTTGTTAAGAAGATCCGCCTTTTTTCCATTTACCATAACCCCAAAAACAACAGGCTTTACCAGTTCCATTCCTTCGCCCTCAAAAGGATGGGAAAAGGATAGTTTCAAGTTGATAGTCCGTTTGTCGTTTTCCATAACCATGGAATCGGATGGTATTAGCATGCCATAGTGTGCAATGGCTGATCCAGTTGAAAAGATAATAAACATACCAATAATAAAAATAAATAGTCTTTTCATTCTCCATTCCTCCTTATTAACTTATTAAAACTCAAAGGCCAATCTTGCAAAGAACTCATCTAAATCATTGTCAGCAGAACTTCCTTCTGCCTTTTCATAATTACTCTTGCGATATTCGGCCATAAGGTTACAGGCAAAACTATCTTTCTCGAAAAGGGTATAGG
>CAYRFN010000140.1:0-10059 GCA_964423495.1 uncultured Desulfobacteraceae bacterium | reverse complement strand
ACTTTTGACTTTAATTAATGTCATGTTTTTGTTTTTTTCGTAACAGTCTCTAATAATTATATTTCTTTTTACAAAGGTGATATATCTGTGATAAAAATCAAAAAATGAAAGGGAAGAGGTGGGATGATCATTATACCCGCCGGGCCAAGGAAGAAAAGTGGCTTGCCCGCTCGGTTTATAAGCTTATAGAAATCGATAAAAAGCTTGGATTGATTTGTAAGGGTAATCGGCTACTTGACCTGGGCTGTCATCCGGGCTCCTGGTCTCAATATGGAATACAAAAGGTCGGGCCTAAAGGGGAAGTGGTGGGAATAGATCTAACACGCCTTGAAGGCCTTTCCTCTCCTAACTTTAAATTTATTCAGGCCGATGTGCTTACACTGGACATTGAATGGCTGGGCCGAGAAGTAGGTCCCAGAGACATTATTTTAAGTGACTTGGCCCCTCAAACTACGGGCATACATTCAAAGGACATAAGCAGCTCCATGTCATTGGCAAAGAGGGCTTATGATATCTCTCTCATACTCCTAAAGAAAAAAGGGCATTTTGTATGTAAAGTCTTTGAAGGGGAAGATTTGAATCCCTTTAAATCCGAGATATCGACCCATTTTAATCAAACCAGGCTTTTCAGACCCAAAGCCACCCGCAAACGGAGTAGGGAGATCTATCTTATTGGGTTAAATTTTGTCAAATAGTTAATTGGTCAAATCTTTAAATAGTGTTAACTTTTAATAAAGTTCGATTCGACTATTAAACCAATAAACAGATTTATAAGAGTTCAATCAGGAGGTTGTGAATGTCAGGTCATTCAAAATGGAGTTCCATTAAACATAAAAAAGGTGCTACAGATGCCAAACGGGGTAAAGTTTTTTCCAAGCTCATTAAAGAAATAACCGTGGCCGCGCGTTTAGGGGGTGGAGATCCGACTGGAAATCCACGTTTAAGGACTGCAATTGTTGCTGCAAAAACAGAAAACATGCCCAAAGATAATATCGAAAGGGCAATTAAGAAAGGAACTGGTGAGTTAGAAGGAACATCTTACGAGGAAGCCAACTATGAGGGCTACGGTCCGGGAGGTGTGGCCATCCTTGTCAATTGCCTGACCGACAACAAAAACAGGGCAGTTGCTGAAGTCAAGCATCTTTTTGAGCGCAACGGAGGGAACCTTGGAGAACCTGGGTGTGTTTCCTGGATGTTTGAGAATAAAGGCCTAATTGTCTTTGAAAAAGATAAGGTAGATGAAGAACAGCTTCTGGACCTGGTGCTCGAGTCCGGCGCTGAGGATGTAAGAGAAGAAGAGACCGAATTCGAGGTCATAGCAGATCCTTCGGATTTTGAATCAGTTAGAATGGCCATTGATGAAGCGGGCCTACCTTTCATCATTGCAGAAATTACCATGATCCCTAAAAATACCTTGAAATTGGAAGGTAAAAAGGCCCAACAAATGTTAAATTTGATGCAAGCGCTTGAGGACAACGACGATGTGAGTCATGTTTACGCCAACTTTGACATTTCTGACGAGGTCCTGGAGGCATTAAGCTGATGCTTGTTTTGGGGGTGGACCCCGGTTCACAGGTTACAGGATACGGCCTGATAGAGAAGAAAAACAACCTTTTAATCTGCATTCATTCCGGCCATATTAGCTGTCCAACCAAAGCCCCTTTCTATGAAAGAATTCATAAGATTTTTCAGGACATGAAGGAAATGATGAACCACTACCGCCCTGAGGAGATGGCAATAGAAAACATATTTAATGCAAAAAATGCCCAAAGCTCTCTTAAGCTTGGCCACGCTAGGGGCGCCGTGTTAATTGCAGCAGTTCAATGTGGTGTCAGGATCTTTGAATATACACCACTCGAAATAAAAAAATCAGTAGTAGGTTATGGCAGGGCATCCAAGGAACAGGTTCGCTCCATGGTCCGGATCATTCTTAAACTAAAAACTAACCTAGGATTAGACACTTCTGATGCCTTAGCCGCTGCCATATGTCATTTGAACTGGACAAGATTTGAATCTGCTGTAAAGGGAGTGTCTGGAAAAATATGATTGCACATTTAAGTGGCTTATTATTTGGAAAGACAACCCAGTCCATAATAATTGATGCTAATGGTATCGGTTATGAAGTCTTTGTACCCCTTTCAACCTTTTATTCCCTCCCGGAAAAGGACGAAAGGGTAAGTCTCCGGATTTATACCTATGTCAAGGAAGACGCCATAACTTTATTTGGTTTTCACACAAAACTTGAAAAAAAACTATTTCTGATGTTGATATCTGTTGCAGGCATTGGCCCAAAGCTATCTCTTAATATACTTTCAGGTATTGGCCCACAGGAACTTCTCGAGGCAATAGCTCGCGGCGATACTATTCGATTGCAAGCTATTCCGGGCGTGGGCAAAAAAACTGCTGAAAGAATTGCCCTGGAATTGAAAGATCGCGCCTTAGAAATGCTCGGACATAAGGAGATTTTGCCGCCTCCAGCTACTGAAGGGGAGGACAGGCTAATTTTGGATGATGCTATGTCAGCTCTCCTTAACTTGGGCTATTCGGCAAAATCAGCAAATCTGGCGATTGTGAAAGCACGATCGGTAATAAAGGAGATTACCCTGGAAGGGTTGATCAGAGAGGCATTAATAATCCTGGCTTGATCGAAAGGTCAAGAAAGCTGCTTATAATTTATGGAAGAGAGAATTATTGATCCAGAACCGTATCCGGATGAAATATCGGGAGAGATAAGTCTCCGGCCCAAGACGCTTGATGAATATATAGGCCAGGAGGAGATGAAAAGAAACCTCCATGTTTTTATCGAAGCGGCTCAGGGCCGTTCAGAGGCACTGGATCATGTTCTCTTTCACGGGAGTCCAGGATTAGGGAAGACCTCTCTTGCTCACATTATCGCAAACGAACTAAATGTGAGTATAAAAAGCACATCCGGCCCTGTCATTGAAAAGCCGGGAGACCTTGCAGCAATACTGACGAGTCTTCAGCCAAAAGATGTGCTTTTTATTGATGAAATCCACCGCCTAAATCATGTGGTTGAAGAAATCCTTTATCCGGCCATGGAAGATTACAAGCTTGATATCATTATTGGACAAGGCCCTTCAGCCCGAACCATGAAGATCCCGCTCCCACCTTTTACATTGGCTGGCGCTACCACTCGGGCCGGGCTCTTGACGCCACCTCTGAGAGATCGTTTTGGGGTTATTCTGCGGGTGGATTTTTATAAGCCTGAAGATCTCCAAAAGATCGTTATCAGATCGGCTAAATTGCTGGATATATCAATCAAGAAAGACGGTGCCTTTGAGATAGCTAAAAGGGCCAGAGGTACTCCAAGGGTAGCCAACAGACTCTTAAGAAGGGTTCGGGATTTTGCAGAGGTTAAGGCAGATGGAATTATTACAAAGGACGTAGCTAGCCGGGCTCTGGATATGCTTGAGGTTGATGACCAAGGCCTCGACAAGATGGACCGGCACATTATCCTTACCATTATTGAAAAATTCGATGGTGGGCCTATTGGTTTAGGCAGCCTGTCAACCGCCGTGAGTGAAGAAAAAGATACCCTAGAGGATGTATATGAGCCTTTCCTGATTCAGAAAGGTTTTATTAAGCGCACGATCCAAGGAAGGGTTGCCACAAAATTAGCCTACCACCATTTTGGATTTGAAACAAAAGAGGAAAAGGGCCTGATTCAAAAGAAATTATTTTAGAAGAGAGTTGGGATTCCCGATAGCTTAGTCCGGTTATGATCTTGATGAGCCTCTGTGCGTTAATGCCTTTGTTTCGATCCAATTATTCCAGAATCATCCAAATAGCTCAAGAGATCCATTGGCCGTTCGATTATCGCCTTTGCACCGTTTTCCCTCAATTCATCTGGTGACCGAAAACCCCATAGTGCTCCTACTGGGGACATTCCAGCACGGATAGCCGTTTTCATGTCAATCCCCGAGTCCCCTAAATACAGAAATTGTGCTTGTGTGATGCCGAGATTCTCAGCGATCTCGTGAGCACCAAATGGGTCAGGTTTTTGCGGTATTCCATCGCGTTGACCAAGTATCATTTCAAAGTTCCAGTTAGGCAGAAGCTCTTGAACGCAACTTTTGGTGAAGTCGTCAGGTTTATTAGAAAGTATGGCCATGTTCATCCGTCTGACAGTGAGTGCATCTAAGAGTTCAGGTATACCGTCGTACGGTCTGGTATTTAAGTTCCAGCTGTAAGCGTAAATCTCGCGAAATGTCTCAACACACTCCTTAATGATATCATCATTTAGCTTTTCTGCAGGTAGTACACGTGAGATAAGCGTGGTTGCTCCTTCACCAACGAAGTACCTGTAAGCGTTCAACTCATGTGTAGGGAAGCCATATCTCATCAACGTGCTGTTTGCCGAGTTAGCGATATCCTCGAGGGTATCAAGCAGTGTCCCATCGAGATCGAAGATTACAGCTTTAAAATGCATGCTCGGTTTCTCACTGTCTCATCCGTTATGCTGTCTAATAAGGGATAATTTTTTCTTTTTGCAGAGGTTTGTTACGGTCAGGCATCTTTATTTTCATCATGGCAAGCTAAACCATAAACGCCACAGGATGGCCAGAGAATAATACCGCCTTCTTTGATAATTTCAACTGCTTGTTGTAGGTCGTTATCGCTCTTGCCTAAAACGTTCATGTTATGCATCCATTTTGATGGCAATGGGTCGATTGCGTTAAACAACTGAACTCAGCCATCTTTCCAGTGGCAACCTTGAATGTCTTTTTTCTTCCCAATTGTATAAGCATCAACAGTCGCAATAATCCAGCATAGCATTAGCAATAAAAAGCCGATATTGAATATGAGGCTACTGGCAAGGGTAGATATCTGAGCGGCTGCGTTTGCGATCGTACTCATATTGATTACTATATCCTCCGAATCAATTTTTTCCAGGATGGCAAGACCCTGTTGTATTGCTTTCATTAATATTAAGGACATATTTACAAAAACCGCAATTATAAAAACAGCACCTCGTTTATAGTATTTTAGATTAATCTGACCAAGACCTGGAAGTATTAAACCTGATAAAAGAGCTGCCTTTAATGCGTTATTCATTATTCTTTCATACCGGCCCCGTTCGGACAGACCCTCCTACACTCATTGGTCTGCACCAAGATCGGTTGCTAACTGTTTGACGTCCTCTTTGTTCAATATACCCTTAATCTCCAAGTGAATTTTTATGCAATTATGCCAGAACACCCCGTGCTGTGCAAGGGAATGAATGGCATCCTTTTAATTTCCCCTCCCTGTGACGTCCCCATCTTCCCTAAATCGGCCCAAAGGGTTACGTTCTCACTTCATCGATTTTACCCCTTGCGATTGACACCACCATGCCCAGGGAACAAAGGGCTGAAAAAATAATAAATTGGATATTTACGCTTTTCAAAAAGAGTGCATGGTTTTCAGGTGTAACTTCCGCCCGCCCGATAAATAGGGCAAAAACCAGCATGGCAATGGCCATACTGAACATCATGCCGACCTGTCGTATGGAGGCCTCGGTTCCGGCGGCAATTCCATAATATCTCTTCCCGGCTGACCCCATAATTGCATTCGTGTTAGGCGAGGAGAAAAAGGCCAGGCCGAAGCCGACCAGCATGAGGCTGACCAAGATTGTCGGCAAAGTCGTGTCTTCTCCTAAAAAACTAAAAATTATGAGCCCCAGGGCCGTTAGCGCCATTCCCGCAGATGCAACGATCCGCGGTTGAATTTGGTCTCCCAATCTGCCGGCCAATGGTGAAAAAATAGCCTGGATGATGGGTTGCGACATCAAAACAATGCCGGCATTTTGAGGGCTGAAGCCCTTGATATATTGCAGGTAGAGACTCATCAGAAATGCGATGGCATAGACGGCAGTATAGCTGAAGAAGGTCGTTGTGACAGAACAGGTTAAAGTGCGGTTCTGTTTGAAAAGGTCAACATCCAAAATGGGGCTTTTAACTGTTTTTTCCCATTTGATAAATACCCAGAGCCCCAGGATTCCTGGCAGGATGAACCATAGGGCCTCCATGCCCGGCAGTAAGGTAAATCCATATATGATTGAAAAGATCGTCAGGGCGAAGATAACCGAACCGATTATATCGAATTGCTCACCTCGTGCTTCAGCCCACTCACCTTTCAACCGCCAATAGATAAAAAAAATGACTACAAGGCAGAGCGGCACGTTTATCAGGAAAATGCTCCTCCAACCCAGATGTTGTGTTAAAAATCCCCCACAAAAGGGCGCAAAGGATTGACCAAAATAGACTGCCGCAATACATATGCCGATGGCCCTGCCTCTTTCATGGGCGGGGAATGCCGCGCTGAGGATAGCCATACATGACGTAATGACCATGGCCGCCCCGAATCCCTGGGCAGACCGGAAGGCAATCAAAGAGACGGCTGAGTTGGATAGGGCAAGGCAGATGGAAGTCACCGCGGAAATGATTGTTCCATAAAGAAGAACTTTTTTTCTGCCGAAAATATCCGCGATTCTTCCTGCAGGGACGACAAACACGGCTGAAGCCATAAAATATGAGGTGGGTAGCCAACCAAGCAGGACGGCGTCTATCATCAGTTCTCTAGCAATAGACGGCAGGGCCACATTGATGGACATGGCCATCACAGGCAACATAAAATAGGCTAATGAAACAACCAGTAGGGCCGCATGTTTAGGGGCGGGTTCCGACATAACCCCGGCATCCTAACATGTTGTTGACGGATAGCCTATTATTATCTGTAAGCTGTGGTTGATTGCGCCGAGATGGGGTGGATGTATGAGTTACCGGGGGAGAATGCCAATGCTGGCCCAAGCTTAGCCTTTTCTTAATATCTTTACAACACGATTCCGATATTCACGGCTCTGATCATCGACTGCTAACACATCGATTTCTGACGGTGATGAAGCTCCCAGACCGATCTCAACCGCCCTGGCAATCTGTTCCTGCTCAAATATTTTTGGCTTCATGATCTGTTCGTTGCTGCCCAGCGATTTCAGAATGGCAACCCCAACCGCGTCAAGGGCAACACGATCCGCAGATGCGAGAAAGACGTTGCCTTTCGCCCTTTTTCCGTTCATCGGGCCTCCATTAACAAAGGCATCAATTCCGTCCAATACAATAAGGTCAGGTTTAAAGGGGCCGTTTATTTCTGCAATCATCTTTTTCTGGTGGGGTGACGTATGGAGTTCCCTCATATATCCAAAACCATGCCTGCTCGTAGGAACCACTCCGACGTGAAGTTTCAGTGACATGGTAAAGCCCCCTCCGTACTGGTGAGTCTTGAGGCAGCAGGTGGAAATAAGGCACTCGGCATCGAGAATCGGGCGTGCGATTCTAAACCCATTTTGCCAATGGCTTTCCTTGGGCCTGACCTCCACCCAGTCCTTGGTTTGCAGATCATCAAAATTGAGTATCTTGACGTCCAGCTTTTTCATGAGCGGAATGACACCTTTTTGCTCCATAACATCGAGGGTACGTGGGTAGCTTCTTTCTCCAAGGCTGACAGATTTGGCACCCATTCTCCAGATCTCTTCCACCAGGGATACCAGGGTATCGTTATCTGTGGATCCCGGAACTTGATCTGCGGTGTTGAAATTGGGCTTAACAAGAACATCTTTGTTTTTTACCGGGTTAATATTCAGAGCATTTATTGACGATACAACGCCGGATTTTCGATCCTCTGTCTTCACAAATGCAACACGACTCTTCGGCTTAACCATAGTCAGACCTCCATTTAAACCTAACAATAAAACGCCCGCGGTAACACCAGAATACTTCAGGAACTCCCTCCTGCTGATACCAGCCGGTGGTTTATTCCGTTCCCCACTCGAGGGGTTGGTTACCTCTCCTTTTATTTTCACACCCAAATGCCCTTTTAATCTTCAAATCAGAGCAGAACCCGGTCAATTATCTCGGTCATCTCAATTAAGTTACCATTCTTAGTATGTATTGTATGAGCTTAGTCTTGGAGTACTTTATCTCTAATTCTTTCTAATCTCAATATAAACTTAAAAATTTAAGGGAGTCCCTTTTGCACTAAATTCAATTCGTTGGCTTAGTACGACCCCAACCAAAGCAAAATCCACTCAAACAACATAGATCAGAGAAAATAAAACTTGAAATTCTCGAAAAAAATGTATAGCATGTCTATGCATAATTTGGAGGTGCTTATGAAAGCTACAGTTGTTGACTTGAGATACAAGATGAACGAAGTCTTGAAGGCCCTTGACAAAAGGGAAAAGGTGACTCTTCTCTATCATGGCAAAGTGAAAGGGGTGATCGTACCCACGGGCGCTTATGAATCGATGGATGTGGAGGAGCATCCCTTCTTCAACATGGCTACTGGGGATAAGCGATCTGTCGAGAAGCAAATGGTGGAGTTGAGAAGGTCACGGTTCCATGATATTTGATACGGACATCTTCATCTGGGTACAACGGGGTCACAGCAAGGCCGCAAGGCTGATAAACCGGTCAAGAGAAAGGTATCTCTCTCTTTACTCCTACATTGAGCTTCTGCAGTCTGCCAAAAACAAGCAACAACACCATTACATCAATGACTTTCTATCCTCATTCGCCTTCGTGGCGCTACCCCTTTCTGAGAATATTGGCCATCGGGCCTTAATATACATAGAAGAATATTCGCTTTCTCATGGACTAAAAGCCGGTGATGCAATCGTTGCTGCCACAGCAGTAGAAAACAATATGACGCTCGTTTCCAGTAATGCAAAGCACTACAGACCGATCGAGGAGCTAAGACTCAAGGTTTTTACTCCCTGAATTCTGCCTCCGCCCTTATTATTGCAATTGCTCACCAAACGCATTTATTTGCAAGTCTTAGATCATTGCCCGAAACGTCGAATGCCCTCATTCTCAATTACAGATTGCCAGCGTGCCTTCTGCCGATGACATTGACAAAGCCTATCATGGCTTCCCCACAGCCTTTAGAATGCTCATTTTCGGGTCAAAAATGGCGTTTTAAGCCTTAAATCAGGGGTAAATTCCATCGATTATCTTGAAAATTCAATTGGTTGGCTCGGTCCGACCACATTCCATACATTCCAACATTCCAAATATTCCCATCTGGTTTACTTTTCCCCTTCATCCTATTATTTTCGAAATATATTATCGGGGTTTTTATTACCTATAAGTTTAAATCTGTTTTAATTGTGTTTCATTAAACTACACTTCATCTATCTAACTGGACGATATTGTTTTTCCTTAATAGGTTGTTACATTTTTCTCTGTGATGATATTTTCGTCAACAAAACAAAGGCAGGTTCATAGGAGCGGTCTTCACGATGAGCCAGTTCAGCTTCAGTGGGGACCAGATCTCCTCTGAAAGCCTTAGCCAAGATTGCGTGTGTTAATCTTTCTGCCTTTTTGCCTGCCAATGCCACCCATTTCTCAATTGTATCAGCCAATTTGAAAAGAGCTTCGATACGGCGGACGATTTCCTGTTGCTCCGCTATTGGTGGTAATGGCAAAGGTAACTTTTCGAACCTCCTTTTATTTAAAATTGGCAATGTTGTTTCAGACGCCCTGGCTTTGATCTGGTCTTGAATAAATGGGCTGGTAACTGTCCAGAACAACCATTGTGGTAATATAAAGTTGACATCAGTCACTATAGAGTTAATCTGTTGATTCGTCGCCCCAGAAACCCTCGCCAATCCTGTCTTTCCAATGGTAGCACCGATGCAGGTAACCATGACGGCCAACAACGGTAGCACTCGTGCTAGCCGAGCACCTTCTTTACTAAGCGAGTCGATCGAATTTTTTACATAGTAACCTGCATCAAGATCGGTCGGCTTAAAAAAGGGGATAGGACCGCCGAAATAGGTTGCCTCTTTTTTAGATGGCGTATTCCCAGTTATCACGTCTCCTATTTGACCCACTGTTGCCCATGTCCAATTTTCGGGGATATTCAATAAATTTATTTTCTCTGATAGAATAACTTTGGCGCATTTGGGATGTTTTTTCCAAAGTCGTTTCAGCAGAAACTTAGCAGATTCTAATACTACAACGATAGTTAGGTAATTATTTAGTTGACTTTTTTGATACTACG
>CAYRFN010000139.1:0-10173 GCA_964423495.1 uncultured Desulfobacteraceae bacterium | reverse complement strand
ATCCGTATCCAATCGGTTCAATTGTCCCCATGCATACACTTTTGAACGTTATAAACGCATTATCTATATTGGATAATGCCTTCAATTATCTGCGCAATATTAACATTTTTTTCTTTGTTTTAAGCAAGAAATAATCTGATAGAAATTGGAACCAATTATTCAGCCTTGCTTCGCCTTCATCTCTTTTCTCAATGTCTCCGTCGCCTCATATTTTACTTCAAAGGTTTCAGGATTGATAACCACACCATAGACATCCCTGGCCCTTTGCACGGAAACGAGTCCGTCAATCACATCATCCTGCACTTTATTCACATTACGGTTAAGGGGATTGCCCCAGCCACCCCCACCGGGGGCCCTTGTATAGCAAATTTCGCCCGGGTATATGGGATCATTTGCCATGGTCCGAAGCACTCGCTTTTCTCCGTCAGGGCTTTCAATCCACATTGCGAGTTTTTTCAGCTCCTCTCCGGTGGAACCGCGAGCCGCAATCACCATCCCGTCGCTGTTTCCCGTCATGAGAAATGACGGGTGTCCGGGCTTCGTATCGGAAACCATTTCCACATAAACCCCCGGACCCCCTCTATATTCTCCATCACCCGCCCAATCCGGGATTAATTCGTATTTCATCACCCTGAATGGTACCTCGGACTCGAAGTTTTCGATGTCCGGCCTCACGAAGCTTGCGAGGAAAGAACCAGGCCCCACCCCCGGCCAACCGTCAAAGCCCTTCATCGCTCCACCACTGCCGTCACTGGCAAAGGTCTCGGCCATATATTGTTTTACCGAACCGGTCCTGGGATCAATCTCGTCAAGGTCCATTCCGATATTGATGGGGCAGCAGTGCCTGGCAAACCCGCCAGTGGCCCTTTCCGGGATTGCCTGGGCAAGGGCGATCTTACAAGCCTCCATTATGGGCTCTCCCACATTAATCCCGCAGGCGCCAACAGTGGCAGGATATTTGGGGTTCACGACGGTCCCCTCCGGGGCAATGACATGAACCGGTACGAAACTGCCCTGATTCTTGGGGGCCGAAGGATCTATCATCGCGTAAAATGACTCCATAACGATGGATATGGTGTTGCCCATAGGACTGTTGACAAAGGTTACCTGGGGATCGCTCTCTTCAAAATCAAAGGTGAGCTCTTCCCCTTTGACCGTCAACTTTACCCTCACCCAGACCGGCTTATCCGTGTGGCCGTCCCAATCCGAAGCAGACTCCCCATAGTAAACGCCACCGGGCATCTTGGCGATTTCAGCCCTCGCCGCCCTTTCACCTGCATCCATGATTTCCTGCATACATTCTTCTACCGCGGCCGCACCATACTTATCGAATAGTTTTACAACCTGTTCCTCAGCCTGCGTCATGGCCCCGTTGATCAACATGGTATCCATATCCACCTGGGTCGAATTTCTCACATTCCTGCGAATCAGTTCCCATAGGTCCCTGTCTAACGTCCCGTTTTTTATCACCTTCAATCCGGGTATATTCAGGCCCTCGGCAATAATGTCGTAGGCCCCGGGCCCGTATCCGCCGGGTAAAAACCCGCCTGTATCGGCCATATGGCCTCTGAACTGAAAAAAACCGACCAGATTATCCTTGAAAAAAATAGGCCTGACAAAGGTCCAATCGGGCAGGTGACCACTGCGAATGATATAGGGATCATTGCCGATGATGAGGTCATTGGGGGCGAAGTCGCCCTTAAATTTGTTTATGATGTTTTTCGCGGACTCAGCAGCGGTAAAGATGTGGCGAGCCACATAAGCGGCCGCGGCTACTATCTCCCCCCTGGAATTAAGAAGGGCCAGACCAAAGTCACGCACCAGGGCCAGGACAAATGACTGTGTGCCGTGAAGTACTTTCTCTCCGGACTCATCGAGCAGGCTTTCGAACTTGTTCCAAACAACCGACAAGGTCGTGGGATCTATTCCTTCGTGTTTCTCCTTATTTTTGCTTTTCTCTGTTCGTGTCATATCTCTCACCCTTCCATTATTGTCACGTAATTCCCATATGGGTCGACTCTGATCTTCTTGTGGGGCGGTATGACCAGAGTAGTCATCCTCTCCTCCACAATACAAGGCCCCTCCAGGATATTGCCCGCCAGCAGCCTGTCACCATCATAGATTTTTGTATCCACATAGTCGTCGAATTCACTAAAGAAGGCCATCCGCGTGCCTTTCAATGCCTTCGAAGCATCGCTATCCCCTTGAGAGACTTCCCGGAGCTGCGGGGGGACCACCCTGGCGATTCCTGCCAGATGAAGCCTTACTATTTCTGTGGGGTACTTAGAATCGGAGTAACCGATGATCTTACGATGCCTCTCATGAAACCGATCCATAGTGACGTCAAGGGTCTCGGGGGTTACAGGCCCCTCCGGCACATACGCATTCTGCTCACGCCGCTGACCATAATAGTGTATGTCCATAGTCCTCTCGATAACTATCTCCTTTTCGTCGATGCCTTCTCTCAGGAAGGTCTCAATGGCCTCTTTTTTCATATCATCGAAGAGGGCATTGATGCTTTCTATATCCACTTTTGCCGTCTCGCACAAAAGAGGCCGCGTGAAATTATGCTTCAAATCCGCATATAGCATACCAAAGGCACAGAATACTGGAGCCATCTTGGGTACAATAAAGTGCTTTATTCCGAGTTCCTCCATGAGTCTTGCGGCGTGAACGGGCGCCGCACCACCCGCGGCACAGAGAGTGAACTCTCTCGGATCATACCCCCGTTTACTGAAGACGACATCAATGGCTCCGGCCATCTTCGCATTGATGACGTCGTAGATGGCAGCGGCCGCCTTGAGCACACCCAGCTTAAGGGGATCGGCGATCTTCTCTTTTATGGCCTTCTCCGCCAGGTCTTTTCTAAGTCTGGTCTCACCCCCAAGGAAATATGCGGGATCAATGTATCCCAGTACTACGTTGGCATCAGTGATGGTGGGTTCCGTGCCGCCAATACCATAACAGGCCGGCCCTGGGGAGGCGCCGGCGCTCCTGGGGCCCACATCAAGCCTTCCACTTATATTATCGATCCAGGCGATGCTTCCCCCACCCGCGCCTACCGCATTCACATCCACTGTAGATAGGCCGAATTTCTTTCCATCGATCACCTTTTTTTGGGTGACGTTGATCTGTCCATCCGGGATCAGTGAAACGTCGAAGCTCGTTCCTCCCATATCTGCAGTGATGACGTCTCGCACATTATGCAGTCTTGCCGTCGCAAGGCCCAGTGAAGGACCGGCTGCCGGGCCTGAAATAAGCAGCGTCGCCGGATTCTCGCAAATGATGTCAGCCGACGCCACACCGCCATTGCTTTGCATGAAGACAAGGGTACCCTTGAACCCTTTATTTTCAAGAACATCTTCAATCCCTGACACATAGCCGATCACTCTGGGCGCCACATAGGCGCTGAACATTGTGGTACTCCACCTTGCTACCTCTCCCATGATCGGCAAAACGTTTGAAGATAGCGACACGTATGCCTTTGGAAATTCTTCTTTGATAATCTCCTCTATCCTCAGTTCATGGAACGAGTATAGATGGGAAAAAAGCAGCATTACCGCGATGGATTCCACTCCCTGCTGTTTAAGGTAGGCCACGGCCTTACGAACGTCCTCCTCATTAAGTGGAATCAGCACCTCGCCCTTATAGTTGATCCGTTCCTCAACCTCGGTCATCAAATAACGGCGCGTAAGGGGTTTAGGATAGGGCGTCCTGAAGCTGAATAGCTCCGCTGACGTGGCCTTTCTGTCCCCACCTAAATCCGCTTTTGCGACATGTAAAAAGGCAAGCCTATCCCTGTATCCCTTTGTGGTAATCGTTCCCATCTTCGCGCCTGAGCGGGTAGCCACTATATTCGTAGCCAGGGTCGTGCCGAGGACAATAGTGCTTGTTTGCCCTAAAAGATCCGGGAGTGGCATCCCTGATAATTCCGCCAGCTTTGTTACACAATCTATTGTTCCGACGGTGAGATCCTCAGGTGTGGTATGGGCCTTCGTGGTTATTGCCTCACCCATCTCGTTGATCAGTATTCCGTCGGTAAAAGTGCCTCCGGTATCGACTGAAACCCTAAAAGTCATAAATCCAATCTCCCTTTTTTAATATAAAATCCTGACGAAGCCAGGATTTTATTAAATGTCCCAAAAGCCCGGCCCATCATCTTCCAGCACCATCCGGCCGCATTCTATTGCTTGAGCCGTTGCCTGGGCATAAAGTCCCTTACGGCTGATCCAGCAGGAGCCGGCTTGCTTTAAAGTGACCAGAGTTTCCGCCATCTTGATCGTGTCCCCCATGACATCCGCTACAGGAACACTATCCACCTCAATCAGACCATTGGGATAATCTTTTTCAGCCCCCGGAGCAAGGCGCAGTGCAGGAGAAAGCAGTCCGCATCCGGGAATGAGAACCTCGGCCCCGTTTTCTATAAGTTTCTTTGCCGCTTCTTTAAAGGATTCAATCGCGTGGCTGGCGTCTATCAAGGCCCCTGCCTGCTCCTCGCCGCTTTCGGGATTAGGTTGAGCGCCCGCGTATCTTTCCTTCAAACCATACTTGTCTATGGTATGCTCCATCTCGTATATATTATAGGGAGAGACAGTAACCACCCCAAACTTATGTCCCATCATGGCTGCCAGGAGCATAGATGACTCGCCAAGGCTAACGACCGGGATGTTTACGGCCTGCCTGATAGGCCATAACATTGGGTCACCGAAGCAGGTTATCATCACGGCATCAAAGCCCTCCTTCTCTGCCTGGACAGCGGCATGAAAAACAGATTTGGCATTCAACATGTCCATATAACTATAGAAAAAGCCATCCAAACCGGTGATCCCCCACCTGGGAAAACGGAAAGTGAGTTTGGTATCCTTTTGTTTTGCCAGATCCAGATTCCTGCGCCATGTGGGAACCAGTATCTTCTCGACAAACTGGCCTGAATCACTACCCTCTTCCGCAACCGCGACATTGGCTAGAAGAATCTTCATTTCTATCTGTCCTCCTTTCAGAATTGGCAACGGCTTTGTGCCCCGGTGCTGATAAATATATGGCAATAAATAATAAGGTAGTCGCTAAAAAAAGCTCGGGCGCAAACCGAGCTTAATGCAATTCTGATAATTGCTTCATAATTTTTGAGACAGCTTCTATTAAAGCTTAAACCATACAGGTCCCCAGAACCCATAAGCGTTCTCGCGATACTCGCGTTTGAAAATGAGGAATGCCCCCCTTTCTCCTTCCGGCACCTGCAAGGCGATCCAACCTTCCTTAACGTCTCCGGAAGTGAAAGGTATATTTATGAGCTGTGGTTGGGGCTGCCGCGTGACAGACGGGATCGCGTACTCGGTTTTGCCATCCGCTGATACCGTGGCAAAATAATCCTCCTCGATCTCGTAAGGCTCTTTCTCATGCCCGAAACCTCGTCCCTTACTGAAATACCCAAATTTAATGCGTGCAAGAATGTTCTCAAAACCAGCTTTCAGCGCCGGGTCGAAAACGCCCGCGGCCCTAATCCGGTCCCAGGCCCCTTTCCCCCGCAAAACCTCGAGAACGGTAATCTCCAAATTATAGATTTCAGGAGCGGAATACCTGTCGCCCCCTTCGATCTTTGTCTTGACGGTCATGCCGACCGGTGCGGCGCGATTCCGACGACTGCCTAATGTTGCATCTCGTTTTTCAGCGGTCTTCCCTGCCTCCATTTCATTTCTCGCTCTTCATATGTCCTTTTCTCGCCCCTATTCTCAATCTCCTGCCTACCCAAACCCATTTATCATCTTAACTTCTCTAATCTCAAGTGTCATCTCCTGCGTGCGCATAGGATATCTCAAGATCCCGGTCGGTCACACTCGACGCAGGAGGCATCGATACTCATGGGATCAAAATGATAAAGCTTAAACCATAAGAGCCCACGCGCCGTCCGTAAGGTTAATCTGCTCTCAGTGTAATCGCGATCAAAGGATAGGAGCGGTTCCTTCTCATCCAAAGGAACCTGAAGGACAATCCATCCTTCTATGGATTTATTTATGGAAATAGACAAGCCGATCAACTGCATCTTAGGCTGTTGTGCAACAGGGGGGAGTTCATACTCTGTATTCCCATCCCGCGATACGGCACTGAATTGATTTTTTTCAACCATATACGGCTCGTATTCCGACAGTCCTCGCGCCTTGGGATAATATTTAAGCCTAAGCCGCGCCAAAAGGTATTCGAAGCCGGATTTCGACGCATCTTCAGAGACGCCCTCAGCCCTGATGCGATCCCTGGCCTCTCCCCCTCGCAGAACTTCGAGAACAGTAATCTCCAGGTTATATGTCACGGTTGACGGATTTCTGGCCTGACGTTCGATCATGGTCTTAATGGTCACTCCAACCGGAACTGGTCGATCGTGCCGACTGCCTAGAATGGTCCTTCCTCTTTCAAAACCTTTTTTCATAAGAGCCTTCCCCTGTTCTCGTCGTCATCTCCATTCATCTATTGAAAAACCCCCTATAAGATGCCAGTCCCCCGCCTGCCAGAAATCATTTGTTCTTCCCCCTACGACTAACACACTGATTTCATCCAGACTGCGGTACCTATTAATCATGGTATCGCCAGATTGCTTCAGCCATGATGCATAGGGTTCAACACCCTTTTCACCCAATCTGCGGCTGAAGCCCTCTACCAGATGGTACTGCCAGTACTCTTCAAGGGAGATAAGGCACTTCTCGTAGATATAGTCCCTTACGGATTCTTTAGTCGGGAATCCTTCCCGCACAAGATCATTCGCCACTATAGGGTCAAGGAGAAGGCCTATTCCGCTCTTGTAGCCTCCTGAGGGCAGGGGCCGCCTTGCTATGTTGAGAATGGCATCGATTTTTGTTTTCTCAAAGGTATCCTTCCAATGCCACATGGTGTAACCGTGAAAAATACTCACCGCGCTTTCATCGGGAGCGAAGCCTATCTGAACGTGAAACGGTTTCCATCCTTTCGGAAGTAACTCCTCATTCTCCGCAAACGTGACATGACTGTAATCGGTAACATTACCCTGGGATCCGTAATAGGTCTTGTTCGGAACGGCACCCGCCCCTAAGTTGATGCATATCAGCGTGGCGGCCCTTCCGATCACGGAATTGGCACGGTTCATAGGGCTCAAGGCCCCGGTTCCCGAATTCATCTCAATTTCCTTCCTGATCGGCCCGTTCACCAATATCATCCGGCCAAAAGACTGGGTGGAGGTAGTAATGGCAGGTACTCCCGATGCCGCTAGCGCCAGAATAACAGGCAGATACTCGGGTTTAGCTCCTGCCATCACCGCATTGGCCGCGACCTGTTCCACCGTATACGTGCAGGACTCGTAACCGGAGCGCATTTCGCCCACCACTTCATCGGGATCGTAGCTGGTTCCCTTGAGCATTGCCTCTACCAGTTCCTCGGTAGGAAGAACGATAGGGAGAAAGTCGGTCCACACATTTTCTATAAAGAGCTGATTGAGACTGTCCTCGGTGTCCGGCCCTATCAATCTCGGTTCCGATCTTTCCTCGATCCCTAAAACCATCTCCTCCGCGATGAGAGGTCTGGTCAAAGCCTCTACAATTTCATCCATAATGGGCCTTCCGGTTACCGGGTTATTGCCCTTTATGTAGTCACGGCATTGGGGACGGGGCACACGCGAAACAGGATGCGGCACGGCAACAAGCCGTACGGGCATTCCAATCAGTCCTGAATACATCTCTCCGAGGCTTCCGAATACTTCACCTTCGATGCCTACCGTAGGCACCCCCATTTTTTCCAATGTGACACAATGCACGACGACCGCCGGCGCGCATGTACTTCAGTGTCCGGTTGCCATTATCATTGCATCGCCCTCTTTTTCTATCTCCTCCCACAGATTCGGGTCGGCCTCACCGTAAGGTCCTGCCTTCTCCCGACGGATGAATTTTGTGCGGGGATACCTTTTAGACAAAATATCCAGCAATTCCTCCGTAAACTGCTCGGTGTAAGGCCAGCGCATATCCACAATGTACACGGTTTTTTCATCGAGCGAATCGTGACGCGGCGCCAAGGGTGTCCGTTGTACCGGCGCACGCTGCCCCCGTGGATTTAATACGCTTACGGTATTCATTCGTTTATAACCTCCTTATTATGATACCTTGAATTTATATCATCTTATTATTTTTCAGAATAATCAGATTCTAAATCATAAATAATCCACCGGCTCTGCCGGTGAGAATTGAAGAGGCTCTGCCGTTCAAGGCGTAAATATGATAAACGGTCCCCCAGAGAGGAAGGCCCCAAGGGCCAACGAGGACCGTAATGAAAGATTGGAAGAGTCAAGCACATGTAAGATGGGAATGCAAGTATCATGTTGTAATTTTGCCGAAGTACCGTAAGAAAGTTATGTATGGAAAGCTTCGGTGCAAGATAGGAGAGATATTAAGGCAAGAGTGCGGTTCGAATCCATAGGGAACTCTTCAAGACAAAAGGGACCCTGTTCGGGCGGATGTTTTGGGCAAGGGGATATTGTGTGAGCACCGTTGGTTTAGACGAGCATCAAATACGTCAATACGTCCGGGAACAGGAAAAACTACAAAAGGATCAAGATCAAACAGAATTTGATTTTGAGTAGAGGCCCCTTTTAGGGGCCTTCCTCATACCACCAGTTCTACTAGTGGTGCTGATTCATTGTCTAAATGACAGGATTGCTAAACCAGAGCTATACGGAATATATTGTACATCGGTGTGATTGATGCTATTAACTGAGCAAGGTTTTGATCCAGAATGCAAATATAGTATCCATGAATTAAACTAAAAGATGAGACTTACTAAGAAAGTGAAACAATGAGAAGGAAGGGGAAGTCTATGAAAATTACAATGGTAATTCCAACTTATTGGTCACGTGAAAGCTGTTTCGTGACGAGAGAGAGCGATGCAGTCTATGATCATCCTACTCCTCTTGATAAGGAAGGAACACTCAGAAGAGCACTTGAAAGCCTTAGCATCCTCAAGAATAAGGATTTCGACCTGGTGATTATTGCTGTTGCTAATGCTGAAGATATCGAGGAAAATGTAGAGGAAAAAGTTTCCAGCATTATCTCCTCCATCTCATTTGATGTTAAAGTATACCTCTTCAGCCATTCTCACCTGAAGCTTGTTTGTGAAGCGATAAAGGAGGGCGGCGGTGACAGCTTTGTTGATCTTTTGAAGCTTCGGGGATATTCAAACATCCGTAATCTATGTCTATTTCTGCCGCATTTGCTTGCCTCTGAGGTTGCTGTCCTTGTAGATGACGATGAGGTATTCGAGGATGCTAACTTTATGAACAAGACACGTGAGTTTATAGGACGAACGCTAAACTCAGAGTTTATCGGCGCCGTTGCAGGTTACTATCTTCAACCTGATGGATACTGGCAGATTAAGCGTGATAAAGAGCCATGGATGAAGTATTGGGACAAGCTGGAAAGGATGAATGAAGCCTTTGAACATATAATTGGTAAGGAGCCGCGCTTAAAAGAAACGCCATTTGTCTTTGGTGGGAATATGGTTGTGCATAAGGAGGTTTTCACTCGAATCCCCTTTGATCCGGACGTGGCGCGAGGAGAAGATATTGATTTTCTTATAAACATGAGGATGTTTGGATATAAGTTCTTTCTTGATAATAGATTGTCTATCAAACATCTACCTCCTCCAAAATCACATCCCATATGGAAGCAACTTCGTGAGGATATATATAGATTCGTTTTTGAAAGGGCGAAGCTACGCGATCAGGAGATTATGAAAAATATGGTATGTGTTTCAGCTGAAGATTTTGACCCATATCCAGGATTATTCATGAGGGATGACCTTGAGAAGAAGATCGAAAGAGCATGCACGATCCTTGCCGATCAGTATCGTTTAGAGGGGAAAGAGGTCGATGCAGCAGAGGCACTGAAGAATATCGAAATTGCAAAGTTCAATGCGGTTCCGGTAGAAAATGCATTTTACCACCTTCTCAATATCAAGAAGTTATGGGAGAAGATGATGGAGTTTACTTCCCGAAATGATATAAGGGAACAACTTCAACATGTGCTTAACTGGACCCGATAGATAAGGAGAATCGTAACTATTTAGCTCCTTAAAAATAAGGAATGAAGGGAGCATGGGGCTCTCTTTTCCGAAAACGAAAAATTGGTTGCTGGTTATTTGAGTTAAGTTGCTTCTCAGGCGGGC
>CAYRFN010000138.1:7914-10206 GCA_964423495.1 uncultured Desulfobacteraceae bacterium | reverse complement strand
ATACTTTACGCTGAAAATTTACCAGGCTTTCTTCAACTAATTCGGAGAAGAACCAGAAAAAACAACTCTCCAATAGCAAGAAAATCACTTTTTTCTTGCTTACGGTCTCCGCTCGTTGCCATTTGCAATATTATTCTTTTTAACCCCATTTTATCTATCTTAACGGATCTTGCTTTATCTGAAGACTATTAAGAAAGTTTTATCAGTAGTATCCCTCAGTCGCCTATCTGAACTCTCTATCCATGGCAAATCATTCTTCTTGCCAGGGAATGGGTTACGATAAATTCCAGGAATAGAGGGGGGGCTAATCGGGCCAAGCTAACTTATTTAAATAGTTATATTAAATTGAAAAATAGAGCCTGATTTTGGGCCTATATCGTCGTTTTTACGGTCAAAAAGAGGATTATTCTTAGGGCTCTATAGCAAGAGCAAAAAGGCGCTATATTCCGGGTTGCATCTGGCACACATTACGCATAGATGCTATTTTACCCCTGTAAGTGGCCTTTTAAGGCCTCAAAATACCTATTTTTGGGAAGATATTATTTAAATATCAATAAGATAGCTTGATCCGACCCCGAGCGAAGCGAGCGATGGTGGACATTAAAAAGAGAGCAATATTATGGGAAAGAAAATGTCGAATTTAGCATTTAAAATGACGGCTAATGTAGGTCTACCAATCCGTAACCTTTTCATGCCTCCAGATAAGATGTTAGCCGAAGTCGAGATTAAGCCAGGTTATCAGGTCCTTGATTTTGGCTGTGGAACTGGAACATTTACAATAAGGATAGCCGAAAGAATAGGCCAATCAGGTATTGTCTATGCTCTCGATATACATCCTCTTGCAGTCAAGATTGTCAAACAAAAAGCCCAGAAAAAGAATCTTGCAAATATCAAAACGATCCTCTCAAGTTGTTCCACTTCCCTTTCAGACAACAGCCTTGATCTTGTCATTTTCTTTGATGTCTTTCATGTACTCGATAATCAAGAAGAAGTGCTTATTGAGCTTCACCGGGTACTGAAATCTGGTGCAATAATATGTTTTAGTGATCATCATATCAAAGAGGAACAATTCTTAAAACAATTGACTGAAAATGGGCTGTTTAATCTCAGTGGTAAAGGGAAAAGGACTTTTAGTTTCAGCAAAGTGTAACATATTTAGGCATTATAAATTTTCTAACAACTTACTTAACCTGACTTCCATCCAGCGCCCTGATTTTGTAAATGGTGGCTGTTTATTCATACTTGGTGAGCAGTTCAATGGTGGCCAGGAAGCAGGTTAGCAAAATGTCTAAGAAAAAATTATGCAAAATGAAATAATCAATTTATTGCCAAATAAAAATGAATATCTAATTGGTTTTGCCGACATGGAAGACTTATTGAAAAATGAGTTTCCTTTCAGGTATGCAATTGTAATTGGAGCCAAACTAAACGATTCAATAGTCGATGGTATTGAAATTGCGCCTACCATTAAATACTTGAATCATTACAATAGAACAAATGATAATCTAAATGAATTTGTTGTTAAAATTTCAAGGTATCTTTCAGAACATAAAATAGAAAACCAATACATTCCCGCAACTGTAGAAGATAGTGAATTAGACGATGGATATTTTAAAACTCTGCGTTACAAATATTCTCATAAAATGGCGGCAACTCGCTCTGGAATTGGCTGGATTGGGAAAACCTGCTTGTTGATCTCCGAAAGATTTGGAGCCCGAATCCGATTGGCAAGTGTTTTGACGAATCACAAATTTCACAATATCGGTGTCCCGATTTGCGAAAGCAAATGCGGTAGTTGTACGGTCTGTGTTGAAAAATGTCCTGCAAAAGCAGCCAATGGCATATCATGGAATACTACTATCGACCGTGACGAGTTTTTTAATGCTAAGAAATGCAGAGAAACATGCAGAAAAAGATCGCTCGAACATATTCGGAAGGAAATCAGTCTATGCGGCATTTGTGTATCGGTTTGCCCAATAGGTAAAAAATAAATAAAAAGCATAACAATGGGTTACACATGGATGCAGAACTTACCCAAGAAAAGTAGACACCAAAAACTAACTAAAAGGAGGTGTGTGATGCCAGAGGAAGTAAAGATTGATGCAGAAAACCAATTGATGCGTATTCAGTTCGACTCAGACTCGACGGTAGAGGACTGGAAGAGCGCACTCGTGCAGGTTGAGCACCTGTCCGAGGAGACGGGCATTTGTCGTGTCCTTGTCGATGTCCGAAAACAAACAAACTTAGCAGACACAGGCACACTATTTGACTTTGCGGCACACCTTCCCCGCT
>CAYRFN010000138.1:0-7814 GCA_964423495.1 uncultured Desulfobacteraceae bacterium | reverse complement strand
TTACATTGGCAGTTCAGGAAGATAATCGGCTCATAGCTTTGCACTCGGGCTTCCTTCAAACGGCACGTTCGGCTGAGCTCACATCGATGTCTAACGGAAACGCCTCCAGCGACAAGCTCGGGATCTTCGACTTGTCTTCGGCTAATACTTCTGCTAATATATCCAACCACTAACAGGGTTCACGTAATAACAAAAAATTCAACCTGCAGAAAAGAGAAAGAAATGGACGATATTAAATATCTTTTTGATGAAACGGATGGGTTTGGGGAAGAAATGCCTAAGGGGCAAAAGGGACCTCGAGAGATCAACAACATCCATCGCTCCAGATCGCCAGGTAGTTTAAGACGCTATTTATTTTTTTGCACAATAGGAGTTTTTGTCCTGATTATTATTTTTTTATTTTCGAGAGGGGGCAATAGGGTCTCTGTAGAAGATTTTAACATCACCAAGGCGAAACTTGGTGGACTGGAGAACAGACTGAGCAAACTTGAAGGCACAGAACAAAAGATAGCTCATCTTGAAAGCCAGGTTAAAAAGCTTGAACAATCTATATCAAAACTAAATAGACCTGTTGCCTCCAGGACTGAAAAAAGACGATATCACAAGGTCCGTCAGGGGGACTCTCTACTAAAAATAGCTCAAAAGTATGGCACTACCGTAGAAAAGCTTTGCCGCTTCAATAAAATAACTTCCAAAACGGTCATTCGCCCCGGTCAAAAACTCTTAGTCGCTAAGTAAAATAAGGTCAGCCCTTGACATAGGACAATTTGTACGGGAAGCGGGACGCCTTTAGATTTTATAATTCAGGAGACAGTCATGGCCGAGTTATTGTTTTGGCTGTATTTGTCAAATTCCGTTCTAAAGGACTGACTCCTTTTGGGCCTAAAGGCCTTGAGAGAGGATTTGTTTACACTATGACAAAAAACATGAAAAAGATATTTATACTTGTTCCGTTGGTCATCCTCCTTGGTTTTGTCGGCGTCTATTTCCTATTTCCGGAGATGATGTTTAATCTCCTGCGGAATGCAGAAAGAAGCGCCGCTGGACTTAAGCAGCATAATATCGATGTGAACGGACTGCGTATTGAATACCTGAAAGGGGGAAAAGGTGATCCGCTCGTGCTTCTCCACGGTTTTGGTGCAAACTCTGAAGGTTGGATGTCGGAAAGGGGGATATCTCAGAGAAGGGCACTTTATGTGGAAAAAGTAAGTATATAGTTCACACCCGACTGTCAGGAAGGTGAGCCGCTAAATTCAATTTTAATCTTGCTGGACAGGACATCATCAATCGTTATTTTATCACGCTTGAGATATTCATCACCGAAGCTTTTTTCGATAACCTTTTCCTGAAAAAGTTTAGTCGTCACATAGGCCCGCAAACGCCGCTTATCAATTTTATTAACCGCCGTTAGGGGCCAGCCTTCAACGATTTCCAGCCGTTCGGGCAACTGGAAGACTGCCATACCTTCCCGCTTTAGATATCCCACGATCTCATCAAAATTGGTCTCTTCACCCTCGATGGTTTGTATGACCGCACAGAGCTTTTCACCTAAACGCGGATCGGGCATGCCGACCGCTGCGCAGTTGACCACCTTGGGATGGGTTTTAAGCCTATCCTCTACCCTCTCGGGATAAATATTCTCGCCGCCCCTCAGAATGGTATCCTTCTTTCGACCCTCGACAACATAGCTGCCGTCTTCGCGAAGGGACATCAAATCTCCGGTATGGAAAAACCCTTGATCATCGAAGGCGTTCTTATTTTCTTCATCAGCCTGATAATATCCCTTAAAATTTAGCGGACCCTTCATGACCATTTCTCCGACTTCCCCTCGCGTCACTTCCTTGTTATTTTCATCCACGAGTTTGACCTGAACGTCGGGGTCCACAATGATAGGCTTGCCGACTGTATACATTTTGACTTCTTTAGAGCTGTCCCACCTGGTAGTGATTTGAGGTCCCTCCGCCATGCCGAAGACGTTGACAAAATGAACACCGAAGATGTCGATGCACCACTCGACAAGTTCCGGCCTAATCTTCTGCCCGCCCGTCGCGACGACCTTGAAAGAACTCAGGTCATATTCCCTCGTCAGTTTAAAGGCTTCCTTCCAGTAAATGATTTGAACCGGAATGACCAAGGTATGGGTTATCTTATACTTCTCCACCATTTGAAAAATTTTTTCAGGTTTTGGTGAATTGCAAAGGACAATGGTTCCGCCCCTGAATATGGCCGGCCCGCAGATGTTTTCCATCGATGCATTATGGGCCGCTGGTATGGCCACCAGGCTGACCGATTCGTCGGTATACCCGGCAGCCCTCCCAACATAATCCCAGCCGCAGATGTAATCATTATGGGTCCTGGGTATTCCTTTCGGAAAACCTGTGGTACCCCCTGAGAGCTGTTCCGTGCAGATATCGTTAGGATCCGGCTTAAACTGATTCAGGTAATCCTCTGGATAGTCCTTTTCCACTTCCTCATTCAAAAGGTCATCAATTGCATGCCAGCCTTGAGTGGCAGTATCTCCGGCAGTAACCAACACATTCAAACGGGAATGCTGGTGGCGGATTTCTTCCACCATTCCCACATAATCGAATTTCTCTTGAACGGAAACAAAAATTCCTTTGGCATCATGGGCCTCCAGTTCATGCTCAATCTCCAGACGTCGGTGCCGAGGCAGACACATGACGGGAATGGTGCCTATCCGGTTCAAGGCAAAATACATATACATGAACTCAATAATATTAGGGAGTTGAATGATGAAGAAGTCACCGTATTCCAGCCCTCGTTTTAAAAGCTGAATGGCCAGTCTGTTGGCCCTTTCTTGAAGTTCTTTCCAGGTGACGTCAGTGCCGCCATCTGTTACTGCCAGCTTATTCGGGAACCTCTCGACATTACGATCAAGACAGTCACATACCGTTAAATTGTGAAAAAAACCTTTCGACGTATATCTTTTGATTTCCTCGTCCGTAAACGGGTGCCAGCCATCAATAATATCTCTGTGGGTTTGCTTTTTCATAGATTCCCTCCCTTTAAAATGAATTGAATCATTTCATCATAACAAAAAAAATACAATCGTTTTTTCCTGCCGTGAAATTCTCACTTAAACTTTATTCATCCTCACCACAAAATGGCGAATTCACCAGTGTTATGTCCTAAAACGACCTTTACTTTAATAATCAGATCCTTTTAACTTTTTGAGGAGAGCACATAATTGTCTGCATTGGTGAAGATTCACAATACCTGTTAGAGCGTCATGAGGGCTTTTTAGAAGTGCCTGTCGGGAGGGCTTCGTCATTTCATAGTGTTACGGGTTGGGGGACCCCTGGCCCCGAGCAGATGCGAGGGGAACAGGGAGGGGGAGGTATCACCCGTCCATGTTGGGGACAGGGAATTTTTTGAAAAGAAAGGAGAAAGTAATAATTATCTGACTTTACTGCCCGGGATGGCCTTTACATCGGGAATCAGAATGTGGACCCCGGATTTATCTTCGCAGGCCAGGACCATGCCCCTGGATTCCACTCCCATCAGCTTGATCGACTCAAGATTGGCTACCATTACCACCTGTTTTTTCATAAGATCTTTCGCAGAATAGTGGCCAGCCAAACCGGCAACAACGACCCTTTCTTCTCCGATATCTACCGTAAGTTTGAGGAGCTTTTTTGATTTGGGGATGGCCTCAGCCTTTTTTATGGTTCCAACTCTGAGGTCTATCTTCTGAAACTCCTTGAAGGATAGGAGGGGCTCGGCTGGGCTCTCGGTCTTCTTAGCTTCAATACGGGGGAAGAGGGCCGTTGCTTTAGTCATTGTCCTTATGGGCCTTTCATTTCCCCATACCCGGAGATCTTCAAGCTTTAAATCCTTACCAATCTTTGCAAGACCAAGTTGTTCCTGAATCTTTTCGCCGGATTCTGGCATAAAGGGCCATATAAGGACAGAAATGATTTTGAGGGTTTCTACGATATTAAATATGACTGTTGAGAGCCTTTCCCTATCAGATTTGGCCAAGACCCAGGGAGCCATGGTGTCAATGTACCTATTTACTTTTCCAATCACTTTCCAGATAGCTATCAAAGCCTTGTGGAAGTTCAGTTCCGTCATCAATGTTATGTATTTATCAATGAGTTCTACGGCTTTATTTTTAAGATCTTCATCTCCCTCGTAAAAAGCACATGGCTCCGGTAACTCTCCTTTAAAATACTTGTCGACCATTGTGAGGCTTCGACTGACTAAATTCCCTAAATCATTTGCCAGATCCGCATTTATTCTGGCCACCAGGGCATCTTCACTAAACTCAGAATCAAGCCCGAAGACCATGTCGCGCAAGAGAAAATATCTAATGGCATCAAGGCCATAAATGTCCACTAATTCAAGGGGTGTGACGACATTCCCGATACTCTTTGACATTTTACCCTGGTTAACATTCCAGTATCCATGCACATTCAGGTGCTTATAAGGTTCGATACCTGCCGATTTGAGCATACATGGCCAGTAGATGCCATGTGGCTTAAGGATATCTTTGGCAATTATGTGCTGTGCACATGGCCAAAATTTCCTAAATTGGTCACCAGTCGGATATCCCAAGGCAGAAATATAGTTAATCAGGGCGTCGAACCAGACATAGGTAACGAAATTTTCGTCAAAAGGAAGGGTAATTCCCCAGCTGAGCCTGGACTTTGGACGTGAAATACATAGGTCTTCCAAGGGCTCATTGAGAAAAGAAAGGACCTCGTTCCTGTATCTCTCCGGCCTAATGAAATCAGGGTACTGTTTGATATGATTAATAAGCCAATCCTGATATTTACTCATTCGGAAAAAATAATTAGCTTCCTTGACCACTTCAGGCACTGTCAAGTGATCGGGGCATTTTCCATCAACTAATTCCCTGTCAGTGTAAAACCTTTCACAACCAATACAATAAAGGCCCTCATAATCACTGAAATAAATATCGCCGTTATCTTTGACGCGGCTGAGAATAATTTTGACTGTTTCTTGATGTTTTTTATCAGTTGTGCGAATAAAATAATCATTGGCGATGTTTAACTTAGGCCATAGCTGTCTAAAAAGTTGGCTAATTTGATCTACATACTCCTTTGGCGTCTTGCCGGCCTTTTCAGCTGCAGATACGATCTTGTCTCCATGTTCGTCCGTACCCGTTAGAAAGAAAGTTTCCGAACCGGAAAGAATATTGAACCGGCTTAAAACATCGGCCACAATCGTTGAATAGGCATGTCCGATGTGAGGTTCAGCATTCACATAATATATGGGGGTTGTTACATAAAATTGATCGGACATTGGTTTAGATAGTTACTCCCTTTTTTGGTCTTTTTTTGAAGAGCCCCGCCCTCGGAGTCGTATGCTCCACGAGCCAGAGGCCTGGTGAAGATCCTTGGCATTGACCTCCATTTCTTCCCCGGATTCCAACATGACGGTCAGGTTCTCTTTTAATATGTTCTGACGTATTACTTTCCCCTCACCATGCCCTGTCGTGACCTTTTTGCCTATTTTAGGTAGATTTTTTTTGATCTTCACATAATACTCATGTTCATATGCAATGCAACACATTAGCCTGCCACACATGCCAGACATCTTAGCTGGATTTAGAGATATGTTCTGTTCTTTGGCCATCTTTATGGTTACGGGGGAAAAGTTGTTTTGATGAGTCGAACAACATAAAGGCCGACCACAGGACCCAATGCCCCCAACTATCTTGGCTTGGTGGCGGTGGCCGATCTGCTTCATCTCTATCCTGGTCTGAAATTTCTGTACTAAATCCTTAACCAGCTCTCTGAAATCAACCCTTCCTTCAGACGTAAAATTCACTACAATCTTGCTTCCATCAAATCGACTCTCCACTGAAACCAGGCACATGGGCAAAGATTTTTCTTTTATTTTTCCATAACAATATCTATAAACATCTTCCTCCTGGCAACAACTCTTCTCAAATCTTTCAATTTCTTCCTTAACGGCAAGACGAAAGACCTTCTTAAGTGGGTGCTTCGTTATGTTTGCTGCATTTTTTTGTGGCTCGGTACAAACACAGCCAATAGCGGGCCCCTCTTCGGTAATAACCAATACCTTATCCCCTTTTTTTAGGACAAAGTGACCGGAGTCAAAATTATATACCTTGCCATGATTCCTGAATTGAACACCAACAATCTTATTCATTTTATGCTCGTTGCTTATAGCTTATACGTTTATAGCAGAGGGTATATCACAGAATACCCCTTGAGGAATGAAAAAGAATTGCTTCCTGAAGCAAGTTAACTTCCATGTCTCTCAAGCTTATTGAGGCCCAGGACAGCATTCTCTATTACCAATGTTGGATTTCTCATTCTGAGCAAATCCTGTTGAGCCTGTTCTATCGTCATGAGACTATTAATTAAATAATTTATATTATACCTTCCAGCAATTTTTTTCAACTTATGAGAATAATCCACATTGATGAGCAGATGTGTTGGTTCTCCTGTTGTTAGAACGAGAAGGTCCCTATACCAGCTCTCCCAAATCGACAGCATATCCATCATACTGGCTTCTTCATCCTTGGGTTTTTCGGGATCTGTTTTTTTATCCTCTCTCGAACATTCAACTGCCATTTCAAGGGCCTTTTCTTTTGATAAACCAGGCAGCTTTATTAGCCTTGAGAGCCATTCCTGCCTTCTTTCGAAAAAGTAACTATCGCCCATTTTTAGCGCAAGGCCCAAACTTCCCCCTGAGATCTTGGCCAGTACTATTGCTTTTTCCTCAATCAGATTCCTATTTGTAACAAGCCAATTAGCCATCTCTTGAACGGGCAAAGGCTGGAAGGATATCTTTCGGCAGCGTGACACAATGGTTGGTAACAGATCAAGTGGTTCGGTGGCATTGAGTATCAATATATTTCCGGGGGGAGGCTCTTCCAGTGTTTTCAAAAAGGAATTTGCTGCTTCGCTGTTCATCATCTCGGCTTTATAAATGACGCATACCCGATATTTACCGGATATTGGGGCAAAACAGAGCTTCCTGTACAGATCTCGTATCTGATCAATTTTGATATTTTGACCCTCTGGCTTGATGGATAAAAAGTCGGGAAAGTTTCCTCCCTTCATCTGACGGCATGACGTGCAGTGGCCACAGCCGTCGAAGTCAACCGGATCTTGGCAATTAAGGGCCAATGTTAGCGCAATAGCCATGCTTGTCTTTCCAATACCCGGAATCCCGGTAAAAAGATATGCATGGGGCAGTTTTTCTCTGGAAATCGCCTGTTTCAGGAATTTCTTGGCCCTTTCTTGGTTAAGTATTTGAGAAAATGATATAAAAGGCATCCTACTTGAATCCTTTCTAAATAAATATTCTCACATATTTCAATATTTTCTCTTCTATTTCATATTCTGTTAAGGCTGCATGTCAACAAGAAATTGAATGCAACGGCTGATTCATTTAATTCCGGGAATATCATAAAGACATGGACAGGCTAACACCCTGGAAAAACTCAAAAGAGAATAACAATTTAGTGCTCTGAAAAGAACACTTACAAATTATAAAGGCGTGGGGGTATCTTTTAGAGAGGCATCGGCATATGGGTCACCTTAAGAGCCACAATCCAGAATTCGTCATCAGCTTATTGAACGCCCCCAATACATGTAATATACAAGGGTTACAGGGTCATAGGAATCTCTTTTAAGAAATCCGTCCCTCCTATGACTGGATCAAAAATCCCTGGGTGTTAATCATGGATCAAGAACAGAAAGGCAGGACATGGGGTTCTCTTTTCAGAAAACGAAAAATTGGTTGCTGGTTATTTAAATTAAGTTGCTTCTCAGGCGGGCGGCAACTTACGG
>CAYRFN010000137.1:0-10288 GCA_964423495.1 uncultured Desulfobacteraceae bacterium | reverse complement strand
CAGGCGGGCGGCAACTTACTGAGGTTGATGCCATAGCCACCATACAGGCAAAGTACTGACTTAACCCTCCGCCCGCCGTAGCGCAGTGATGTCCCTTCGGCCTTGCAGTTGACGTCTCGTTTTTGAAAAGAGAACCCCATGTTCTGCCATGGCTAAACTGCGAATTTCTTAAAAGAGAGTTCCATGCCCTTCTTAAAGAAATCGAAAGGCACATAAACTTTTTAAGTACAAACTGAATGTAAATACTTTTGAACATTACCAATCTGTCATGATTTTTCTTGCTATCTGATTTTCCTGTTGTTCAGAATCAGGATATCCCATGGCCTGGCGGCGCAACCAGATGATTGCAAAGATTGTCACCTTTCTCATATCCCATCACCCAGACGGCGAGATACGTGTCGACATAGTCGAGCCAGGCCTTAAAAGTATCCGGATTGGTGGCGTGACGAAACAATCGGGCCGTAACAACAGCACTGCCGGCAGCATAATGCCTACAATCAACACAATCGGTGTCCGGCACGCAACAAGCGACATCTCTATCCCATGTAAGGTCTGTGCGATACTGCCTGAAAGATCTACCAAGCCCGATATCAGTAGAAGGATTTCTCCGCGGGTATGAGCATGAATAAAGGTCATGCAAGCCGTAATGGTGCGTATGGGCCACTACATCATAATGCGAAAAGAGCACATTTTCGGGATATTCTAACAACAGTTCAATCATAGTTTTGCGGGCATGATCCAGAGATTCCGCTGTGTGGCGCAAGGGCCCTTCATATCCAACCGGGGCGGAAAACATGTTAAAGGTGAGTTTACAGCCATGCTCGGACAGGGTTTCTATCACCTCATGGATCTGGTCGATATTGTCTCTGGTAAAAGTATAAACAAAAATGGCCCTGCAGTCACCTTTATAGTTTTCTATCTGTCTGGGCAGCATATTTTTTGCATTGCGAATCCTCAGACTGGTTTCGTCATTTCCCCAGACCGAGATATGTATTTTATAGTTAACAGCATCTGGGATGAACTTTAACCCGTTTGATGCAATCGTTCCCAGCGGCATTTCCTTGTAGCAGACTTCACAAAGATCGGAAACCAAAGAAGGTTCCGCTCCGGCAAGCACAACATAGGTAATGCCTCTTGCCCTCTCGTCTCGCATTAGTTTTTGCCAGGCAGTCGGATCTTTATTTTCCGGGGCAAACTGTTTGTCGCCTTCATAATAATAACAACCTTTGCACCTGATATTGCACCGGTTAGTCATGTCATAGGTGGACTCACGTAGAAAAAAATATTTGCGAACCTTTTCCCATCTCTCCCGGATTTTAGGATCCACAAGAATCTCGGAAAATTTCCATTCTCTATTTGATGTGCTTTTCTGTGTAATGGGTTGTTTTTCTTTCAGGGCATCCATCCTCTTTTTCCAAATATCTAATCGTCAGTAGCTTTGGATTGGTCTTTTAATTTGTTGTCAATGTATTCAGCAATCAGCCGAATATTTGACAATTTGGGGTAATCGTCCTCATCTATTCGAATCGCGTATTCATCCTGGATCACTAAAGCAACGGTAGCAAGATCCATGCTATCAATCCCCACTTCGTCAATCAGATCGATTTCAGGGTCGAATGTTTCCGGTGTAACATCTTCCAGTTTGAGTTCCTGAATCATTATTCGCGCCACATGCAGGATAATCCTTTTGACACCACTTTCTGTCGACATACTAAATTTTCTCCCTAATCTTTAAGTTAGTTTTTGCTCCGTTAATCCCGCTTACAGGAGGTTTCTGATTTTTCCGGTTTTCAACCGTCATCACACCGCTGCAGACAAGCTCATCCTCAACCATAATACGGAAAGAATAAGACCATGCCTCCCTTTTTAATGGTCTCGCGATGACTCTTAAGAGATCATTGGGTCTGACAATTTGTTTAAATCTTACTCGACGGAAACCTGATATTATTAAATTCTGATTGTATGTTTGGTTGATAGCGTCAAAGACCATGCCAAGTTGAGCAATTCCCGGAAGAATTGGCTTTCCTGGAAAATGTCCACAAAACCAAGGCGAGTTCGGCAGCACTTGAATATCGGCGGATATCTCGTTTACATCGGATTGTCTTAAATTTATTAATGAGTGCCACTGCATGACGAGGTATCACAATAACTTATATCAATTGGATATTCAACCGCCAAACGCAGCCATTATCAGCGGATCAAATATTCCCACAATGGACCGCAATGGCCTCGTTCATGTAGTTTGGTAATTATTTTGGCGGTTTCTTCCCCACCTGCACCGATCAACCAATTGATCCGTTCTTTAGCCTGTTTTTGAATCCTCCGCACAATCTCATCCGCATTAATGTGTGGAGAGCAATAAAAAACAGGATCCAAAATGTTCAGGTCTTTTGATATTTGCCCCTCTTTGATAGCGAGATCATACAATGCAGTATATGGGTAGATACGTATTCCACAAAAGAAAAGTAAAACGGATTGTTTAAGTTTGTCAATATTTAACAGCGTCTCATTGATCGTATCCGAATTTTCTCCTGGCCCGCCCAACAGGAAATAATGTGCCACATACAGCCCCGCGTCAATTGCAGCCTGATGGGCTTCAAAAACATGCTTAACCCGGAATGGTTTCCGGTAAGATGCCAACATAGGATTCGACAGTGAATCCGTGCCAAATTCCACATGGGTCAACCCGGCATCGACCATAATCCGGAAATAATCTTCAGGAAGCTTAAGCGGCGCGAAGAAGGCTCCCCACGGAATTGAGACACCGGCCTTCCTAAATGCCCGTGCAACCGCAATACTATGGGAGAAGTCAGAATTAAAAGTTGAATCTGTAACAAAAAAATATTTTGCCCCGGCTGCCTGAAGCCTGAGGGCGGTACCAGCAACCTCCTCTGGGTCAATGAGCCTCAGATTCCTTCCTTCCATGTGGGGATATGTGCAATATACGCATTTAAAATAACATCCCCGTTTGGTTTGCAAATTCAGCATTCCACCGTTTTGCAGATAAAACTGGATATGAGAATAGTTCTCGTTAAAATTCCGGAAAATGTTTTTCTCCCAGGGAGCCGGAATCCCATTATGGGCTTGACGTGTAACGACACCGGGAATTGTCGTGGTATCTTTTTGCATTTTCATGGCATCCAATAACAGAGCCAAACGTTCTCCCTCACCGATAATTCCGTAATCGGCATTCAAGGCATTCATGGCCTCGATAGGAAAAATGGTAAATCCGCTCCCTCCCAAAACCAGCAAGGCACTGGAATGCTTCCGGACCGCTTCGACTATTTCCTTGTATTGGCCGATAAACCCCCTCGGATCCGTGGTGTCGGTGTTATCAATATTGCGCAGGGATATTCCAATGATACTCGGTGTAAACTGTCTGATGATTTCTCCCAGCGTATCATAATCCCGCAGGTTGTTCATATCTGCTATTTGAACCTGATGATCCGCAGCAATGGCCCCGGCTACATAGTCAAGTCCCAGGGGATAAACCGGGTAAGGTTCAGTTAGCGTATTGGCAGAAACAAGCAATACTTTCATTGCGACGCTACCTTTACGGCTGTGATAAAATCGCCCAGCCCGATGATAAGTACTCCTCTTTCGTTTAGATGGAAGGCGTCACCGCTGCAAAGCGATCCCGGGATTTTACCGTCCTCCATGAACTTTACGGCCATCACAGCGGCTACCGCCGACGCCGATGCAAATTCGCCGATTATTTTACGGTAATCGATCACCGGGTTTTTATAGCTGGTAAGTGAAAGAAAGTTTCTCAGCTGTCTTTCTCCATTACTCCGGCAAGCACCCGGGATTCCCACCATAAGGGCACCATAACGGGCATTTATCAGCTGTGGTCCTCCCAGTCTCCGAATCAAAGATGAAATTACCTCAGGATTGTGTGTCGTATTTTCATAGAACACAAGACTGATGTATAATCCTAAAGAGCCTTGTCCTCGTTTTAGGAAAAACGCCCCACCTCCATCCGAAAGGAATGCCTCTCTAGAAACGGAACGATCAAATAGCCGGGAGAGCACCTCATGGGATTCATCTGCCCCGATCACAAAAAAGCTTTCGCTAATATCCCTCGAAAAAAGGTCTGCAACCATCAATGACTGCTCAAAGGAATAGTCCCCCCCGGTCATCGTGATATTCTCGCCGGTAGATTGAAATTGAATAGCAATCTGTCCTCCGGCTGCATTATGGACGGAACCGACAAAGTCTGTGGGACTGGGAAATTGTTCGCCGGTTTCATAAAGACGGGTTAAAAAATCAAAGGTTTCTGATAGCGCCCCCCAGCCCGTTCCAAAAAACACCGCTGAAGGTCTATCGCTTTTACCCGAATTTTCATGTGATTCCATAGCAAGGTATAATGCAAGCCGGGGGAAGCGCTTCAGACGCCGGACATCTCTGGCAGGAAGATTTGCTGATATTTCTTGAACCGGCAGCACCCCTTTGCACGTTTTTCCGCCAGCAATATCTTCCATCGTCTGTTTTGTATTTCCCGCCCCTGTCACACAGGCGCATCCGAGGATAGCAAGAGGCTCTTTTCTGGTAGAAACTCCGGCAACCTCGTATTTATCACAGGCACTGATGACAACCGCAGCATTATTGCCTCCAAAACCAAAGGAATTGGAAAGAACGGTATCGATTGGCCTATTGGACGGTTGCATCAGCGGATCCAATTTTAAATCCGGGTCCGGGAAGCTGCATCCGGTATTTGCCGGAACCAGTTTGTCAGAGATACTGATGGCGGAAATTACCGCCTCAATGGCGCCTGCAGCAGCAAGGGTATGCCCAAAAGCCCCTTTAACGGATGACAGCAGCGGCTTTTTTTGGAGAAAAAGGGTGTTGATAGCTCTGGCCTCGGAAAGATCATTATCCAAGGTACCAGTACCGTGCAGGTTGATATAGTCTATATCGGCAATCGAAATCCCAGCATCATGTATGGCGGCCTGCATTGCCAACAGGGCTCCTTTACCCTGGGGATGCGGAGTTACAGGGTGATAGGCATCACAAGATATTCCAACGCCAAGGACCTCCGCAATGGCGTTATCCGGTTCGTTGGCAACAAGCAGCAACATTCCCGCCCCTTCGGCCACCGACATACCCCTACGGTTTTTATCCATAGGACGGGCGCCCTCAGGGTCGATAAGCTGCAAGGCATTAAAACCTAAATACGTCAAACGGCACAAGGAATCCGCCCCGCCTGCCAGGACCCGCCTGGCAATTCCGGATCGCAGCATCTGCAAGGCAATTTTTATGGCAACGGTTCCGGATGAACAAGCCGTTGAAACTGTAAGCACCGGTCCTGAACACTGGTATCTGCGGGCGATATAATCTGCGACCGATCCGGTCCCGTGATAGCAATAAAGTTTCGGATCCTGTGCTTTTTTTTTCAGAAGGGCTTCGGTGGTCAGCATGCCGCCGGTAGTAACTCCCAGAACCACGGCATCTGGCGGTTTTTCACATCCGGCCATGGCTTGTTCAGCTGCAAGGTGAGCTAACTGGTGGGTGCGAGGAAGAACCTCACTTTCAATCAGTCCCGGAACCTCTCCTACCGGAAGCTGCTGACTGGAAGCTGCTGAAAAAAGTGTTAATGGTCGGATGCCTGTCAGGCCTCTTTGAAGGGCATCTTTTGTCTCTGCGATTCCGTGTCCGAGGGAACTGACTATCCCAATTCCTGAAATATAAACCCGCACACCGATCAATTGGATAGCTCCGGAGAATTTTCATAAATATATCCGGCCAGGGTTCTCAAGGTTGCAAATACTTCTGCGCCGACCTCTCTGTTATCGATTCTAACACCATAATCTTTTTCAATCATGATGACCATTTCCAATACATCGATGGAATCAATTCCAAGATTTCCACCAACGAGTTGGTCATCTTCTTTAATTTCATCCGGCTGCACATCAACCAGATTCAGCAGTTTCACGATTTTTGTCTGAAGTTCCTTGAGTAATTTTTCCATTAAGTTTGCCACATCGGATAGTTCAACAATGATATTCAAATTACATGCAATGGGAACGAGTTTTATGCACCATGTTTCTTTACAGCAATAAAAATTTATTTTACTATCGGATCTGGTTTAACTTATCAATGATTTTTTATTGAGGAATATTTTGGTAGAAATATGAAACGAGTTGACATCAGTATAGAAGACCTTTTGCCACATCGTGATAGAATGCTACTTATAAATGAAATCATTGAAGTTGACGATGAAAAGGCTGTTACAGTCGCTACCGTTACCGACCAATGGCCTTTTTTTGATGGAAGAGTCGTTAATCCTCTCGTACTTATAGAGCTGGTTGCCCAAACAGCTGGAATTGCCAATGGCTGGATCAGAATCATGAAACAAGGTAAAAATTCCGAAAAAAAAGGCTGGTTAGTGGGAATCAAACAATCTCGTTTTTTTGTTGATGCGGTTTCATTAAATGCCCGAATCATAACGCTCTCCAAGAATCAATTTGAATACGAAAATTACAGAGAAATTTTAGGAACAGCTAAAATTGGTCAGGATATTATTGGCGACATTACGTTGCAACTTATTCAAACCGATTCAGCATAAAAATTGTAAAACTACTCTAAAAGGAGATATGATCCGATGAAAGAAAAGGGTGGCAAAAAGGCTGCAATTGTCACTGGCGCCAGCAAAGGTATCGGACGGGCCATATCCATTGAAATGGCCAAAGCGGGATACTATATTGTCATAAACTACAAATCAGATGATAATGCCGCATTGGAAACCCTTAACATGATTAAGGGCGGAGGAGCCAGTGCCGAAACACTAAAATTTGATGTTTCAAATTTTGAGGAAACAAAAGATGCTATTGATGATATTTCAAACCGCTTGAAGAACATTGAAGTGCTGGTGAATAATGCAGGCATAACTGCTGATGGATTGTTTATTATGATGTCTGAAGACGACTGGGATTCAGTAATTAACACAAACCTTAAAGGATTCTATAACATTACAAAACCTGTCTTAGAAAATATGATCCAAAGAAAACATGGATCTATTGTATCAATATCATCCGTCTCAGCCCTAATAGGTCATAGAGGACAGTCAAATTATTCGGCTGCGAAGGCAGGTTTGATTGGAACAAGCCGGGCAATTGCGTCTGAGGTTGCCAGGCTGGGAATTCGTGTAAATGTAGTTGCACCAGGGATAATTAAGACGGACATGATAAAGGATATCCCAAGGAATATAATCAAAGAGATGATTCCTATGGCAAGAGTTGGACGACCTGAAGAAGTTGCAAAGGTTGTCCGATTCCTTTGCTCTGAAGATGCTTCATATATTACCGGTCAAGTTATCTCAGTAAATGGCGGAATGTATTAAGCTTGATTATCCTGCCGGAAGCAATCACCATGAAAAAAGCAAGCCTGCTGCGTACCTTTACAAGAGCAAACCTATTGCTGATAACAGCCTGTCTGAGCATAGGCTGGGCGGATACTTTGGATGGCTTAAAAACTGCCACAGGCAAGATTACATCAATCAGCACCGAGTTTACCCAGAAAAAGCAGATGAAAATTCTTTCTCGGCCGCTTGTTTCCAAAGGCATTCTCTATTTTCAAGCCCCCAATTCGCTTCGTTGGGAATATCGATACCCCGTTCGGAGCATCCTGTTGATGCACAAAAACAAAACAAAACGCTTTGTCCAAAGCGAAAGGGGCTTTGTCGAAGATGCCGGGATAGATCTTCAGTCCATGCAGATAGTTGTTCAAGATATCACACAATGGTTGAGCGGGCGTTTTGACGAGAATCCAGCCTTTACTGCCAGCTTGGAGCCAGGGCGCAAGATTGTGCTCGTTCCCAAGGAGAAATCCTTTGCGATGTTGATTCAACGAATCGAGATCATTCTCTCAAATCGTCCTGCAATAATAAAATCGGTAATGATTTATGAAAGCCAAGATTCGGTTACGAAACTGGAGTTTAAAAATGTGATTCTCAACCGATCGCTGGAAGATTCCCTGTTCCAAAAAATCCAATGAAACGAATCTGCCTACTTCTAATTGCCTGGTGCCTCAGCATTTCGTGCAGCGGTCTTCCGAGAGTGCATCAAATAAGTCGTTCGGGCACAACTGAATTCCACCAAAAGTGCAGCAGTCCGTTTCCGAATGGTAAATGGCAGTTTTTACATTCTATTGAGGCCACCATGCCAAGCGGGAAGAAAAGTTTTGTCATGGGCCTTGTAGTTGTCTCTGCTGCTGACAAATCTATTCGATGTGTCGTTATGACCATAGAAGGATTGGTGGTATTTGATGCACAATACGACCATCGTCTTGTCATTAAAAGGGGAATTGCCCCATTCGATTCCGAGGGTTTTACCAAAGGACTAATAAAAGATATTCAACTCATATTCTTTAAGCCTCCCGGCCCTTCGATTGATTCCGGTTTGTTGATAAATGGCTCATTTATCTGCCGATACCAGAATCACGACAATAGGATCGTAGATATAATCATCCATGGTGACCATTTCTGGGAAATAAAGCAATATACTCATGATTTTCGTCATGACCGAACCGTAAGATGCTATGTCACCAAAAAGACCGGTCCAATGGGTCAGCCAGAAATCCCAGACAGAATTGAGCTGACAGCCCACGGCCCTAAAGGTTATAGGTTGGTGATGAATCTTGTAGAAGCTGTTCCATTAATACAATAAACGTTATTGCCTAATACGGATCAGTCTATGAAATTCAAATTAATATATCCGCAATGGCCAAAACTCGAAAGACAAACCGAATTTCACTTGCCTCCTCACGGCCCAATTGTTTTTGCCGCATCACTGCCAGATGACGTCGAGGTGGAGTTTATTGACGAAAATTTGGAGCCGATAAATTTTGATGATCCGGTTGATTTTGTAGGCATATCCATGATGTTAACCGTGCAGGTCAAACGGGGCTGGCAGATTGCCGACACATACCGCAAAATGGGAATTAAAGTGATCTGCGGGGGAATAGCCACCATGCTCCATGCCGAGGAAACCATGAACCATGCCGACTCCGTTTTTATCGGTGAGGCCGAGGGTAAAATTGAACGAGTCTTTGAAGACTTTCGAAAGAATCAATTACGAAAATCTTATAATTATCTTGGGGACAGACCATCCATTGAAACGGTGGGCAATGCGCGAAGGGATATTCTCAAAAAAGGCCTGTATAATTACAAAGGCATTCAGATGGTTGATCTTGTACATGCTTCACGAGGATGCCGTTTTCACTGCTATCCCTGCGCCGTAGCATACCTTGGAGGAAAAAAATTCAGGCCGCGTCCCATTGAGAATGCCATCAAAGAGATGGCCGGCATCGACAATAACCGACTATTTCTCGTAGACAATTCCCTGGCCCAGGATACCAGATGGGAACTAGATTTGTTTCGGGAAATGATTCCTCTGAAGAAAAAATGGTGTAGCCACCCCATTGAGGATAAACCGGAAGTACTCGATCTTGCAGCCCAGGCCGGCGCATGGTATGTGTACCAGGCTATTTTTGACACCTCGGATTACATCCGAGACCGGATTCAACGCTATCACGATCACGGCATTGGTGTTGAAGGCACCATACTTCTCGGACTAGACCATCATACCGAAGACTATATCAAGCGACTGATTGATTTTCTGCTCAAAATCGAACTGGATATGGCGGAATTTACTGTGCTGACACCCTTTCCCCACACCAAGGCCTTTGATGATCTGAAAAGGCAGAATAGAATTTTTTCATATGACTGGAATGATTATTCAGCCGATAAGGTTGTTTTTTATCCGAAACACATGTCTCCGGAAAGACTGCAACAATTATTTCATTTTGCCTGGGATACCTTTTATCAGGATGAATCCCAGGAAATAAAGATGGTCAAGCTGTTTCAGCGGGTAATCCGAAAGGAAATGGAGGATAAGACATACAGGCCGAGAAATAGAGATCTCGCTTCAAGCGTTTTTGGAAAAAAATTGGAGAACTCAAACACTTCAAAAAATTACTGAGATACATCAAATTTCAATTTTCGTAACCATTTTGTAACGTTCAAAAGGCTTCGCATTTAGAAGGATATGGGACTCTCTTTTAAGAAAGTCGTCTCTCTCCTATGACTGGATCGAAAGCCCCTGGGTGTTAACCATGGATTAGGAACAGAAAGGCAGGGCATGGGGCTCTCTTTTCAGAAAACGAAAAATTGGTTGCTGGTTCGTGGGGGCAAAGTGCTTCTCAGGCGGGCGGCCACTTAAGGCGATTGCTTTATGGCCACCTGAAAGGCATGATATTGCCTCACTTCTCCGCCCGCCGTAGCGAAGTGATG
>CAYRFN010000136.1:0-10371 GCA_964423495.1 uncultured Desulfobacteraceae bacterium | reverse complement strand
ACCCGAATCAGCCCCCCTGTAAGACCCTGAAATGTCAGGTTTGGAAATGCTTCGGCTAGCTTACCGTGCAGGGCGGGTTCAGAATTCGACACGGCAAGCTGCATCACATACTTTTCCTGGATCGGTTGGATAAGGTTGCCCACCGTATCAATCCGGACGATTTTACCTTGCACAATGAAGGCGATCCGGCCGCAGAGCCTTTCAGCTTCCTCGATATAATGGGTGGTCAGAAAGATGGTTGTCCCGGCCCGATGCAGACCGGCGATGAGCTGACGGATTTGCCGGGCACTGGCCACGTCGATGCCGGTCGTCGGTTCGTCGAGAAACAATATAGGGGGATTGTGAATGATACCGGCGGCAATGGTGAGTTTGCGCTTCATTCCCCTGGAATACCCGGCAAACTTCCGGTCCGCCGCATCGGCAAGGCCGAACGTCTCCAGAAGTTCCCGTGCACGAACTTCACGCTCCTTTTTTTTCATCCCATACAGCGCCGCACAGAAGCACAGATTGTCGAATCCCGTCAGCTCGGGATAGAGGTTACTCTCGTCCGGAACCACGCCGATCAAGTGCTGGGCCGCCTTGGGATTTCCTGTACAGTCGATGCCCACGATATGGATCGAGCCTGCATCCGGCCGGGCCAGGCCGGTGAGCATATTGATGGTGGTGGTCTTCCCTGCGCCGTTGGGGCCGAGGAACCCGAAAAGTTCGCCCTGGAGAATATCAAAGCTTGCATCCGCTACAGCCTGAACTTCACCGAATCGCTTGGCCAATCCATTAACGACAATGGCACTAACTGAGGCATAATTCATTATTGGTTAATCTCCCCGACAACCTGAATTTCCGTTTCCGCTCCGAATTCCCAGGTGCCCGTGCACGGTACCCGTCCTCATCGATAAAAAATTTTTCACTTTCCTTCGTTTTTGGGCATACAGAGATGGTCCTTTTCATTCCCGTGGCACTCCCTGATCTGCTCATTGGTACACTCCTCGGGTTTTCCCTTCAGACGGTCCGGCTTTTGGCAGCAATCTTTACACATGGCGAATTCCCTCCTTTCCGTATCATTTATTTTTATCTCATCAGAGACTGACCTGTGACAGGCTACCCTGAAATCAGGTGCCTGATTGGTCCTCTTCATCAGATCTTCTGCAATTTGATAAATCACATTTTTATCAACGATATAATGGGTCCAGTATCCCCGTTTCTCCCCTCTCACCAAGCCGGCCTTCCTCAATATTTGCAGGTGTTGGGATACAGCCGCTTTGGAGATATTAAGATGACCGGCAAGAGCACCCACGCAAAAATCATGGGTCAAGAGAAGATTGATGATCCGAAAGCGGGTCTCATCTGCCAGGGCCTTGAGAATCTGCAATGAATCGTTCATAATCAAATTCATTTATGTAATTACTTAATTGAATAGTCGTATAATGAATTGGATCTGTCAACAAAATTCTATTTCGCAACGTAGTTCTTTTTTCATTTTTCACTCCTAAGCGATGTTAGGCTACATCTGTTTCAGAGTATGAGGTAAGTGTGTTCATATTAGGTAAGGCGGTGCTTTTTGAAAAGAGCAGAAACGGGCAATAAGATGTCATGGAGCAAATGGAAAGAAGGTTTGTATTCTTTTCGTTTATTCTTGGAAATACAATACATTGAGACTTTTATATCTGAGCAAAGTTTGAATATCTGCTATCGCCCTGCAAATATCAAGGCCTTGAGATCCTGAGATATCCAAACCATATCGACAATAAGATTGTAATTTCCTTGAGATTTGCTCCTGGCAAGATATCTGCAACTTTGATTACAATAATTGCGATTTGTTGAATTAATTGTGTTTTTGATATATGTTCACTACAAATCAAGTTTTCGTGATGATGGAACAAAAACACCCTGGATAGTTTATATCAATGTTATCCACTATTCTAAGAACGGAGGTGAAATTATGTCCGAGCTCAAAAAAGAATATTGGGGCAAACTTGCTCAGACTTTTAGTGAAGATCAGAAGTACATTGTTGGGGAGGCTGTTCAGGTAGCAATTGTTAATAAATTGGCTGAAGAACTTGAAATAGGAGAAGCAATAGAACTCGGATGCGGCGCCGGATTTTTTTCCGGAGCACTGGCCAAAAATGCAAAACATCTGATTGCAACTGATTTTTCAGATGAGATGTTGGCGATTGCAAAAACACAATTAAAAGAATTTCGGAATATAACTGTCCAAAAAGCTGATTGCGAAAATACATCATTTCCGTCGGGGAAATTTGATACTGTATTTATGGCTAATCTATTACACGTTATTGAAAATCCCCATAAGTGTCTTGCAGAAAGCCATCGGATCTTAAAACCGGGCGGGCTGTTGCTTATTGTAGGGTATACATCACATAGTATGAAATGGTTAAAAAAAATAAAGTTAATCGTGAAATTTATGAGAAAGTGGGGCAAACCACCACGCTATTTCGAAGGCAAAATGTCACCCGATAAACTCAAGGCCCTTGTGAAAAACCTGGGGTTTGAGGTCGACGAAGTTCAAATATTAGGAGCCGAGTCAAAAGCACTATATTTAAAGGGTAGAAAGAAGTGAGAAACAAACGGTGCATAACCTCGCTCTTGCAGCCGACAACTAAACGCTGCGGCTGAAGAGCCCGGTTACCGCGAGCAAGCTCGCATCCGTCCAATCGGCTGTTGGTCCATGCCGCATTAATTAAGTATTGAACAGGCTTAATTTGTAGATAGAGATAAAAAGTGTCTTTTCTCTATACCCAAAAATGTGGCCAGGATGTCTCCCAGGCAACGGTAAAAAAGTGTTTCGGCACTCTTGCGCATTTCTTTCGAAAGGTCCTCCGCCCATTGTGAGAGATGCTCGCGAAAAAACCGTGCTTGTTTGTCCCGTACTTCCATCACAGTTTTTTCTTCACCTTTTTCCATTGCTGCAGCAGCTTTTCGGCACAGTTGAGCCATAAATTCCAGTTCTACCCCGATATGATCAGGGAAGTCCGCCGATCCATTCCTCACAGAAAGTTTTTCTTCTTGGTAGTCCCGTTGGACGGCGATGGCCGCTGGACCGTGGATTCGTCGCTCCCAATCAATAGATTTATCCTGAATTAAGAAGGTGCTCTTATGAACAAAGGGGGCAAGTTATGAACATGGAAAGCGACCGTTTTGACGTCATCATCGTGGGTGGGGGGGCGCAGGGCTGACCGCTTCGATCGAGGCGGCACGGTAGGGGATGAAGGTGATGCTGCTGGAGAAAAACAACCGGCTGGGTGGAACGACAGCCATTTCCATTGGTTCAGTCACCGCAGGGGGCACATCTCTTCAAAAGCGTGCGGGCATCATGGACGACCGTCGGTCCGCCTCTTTCAGGAGGGAGCCATTCTGGTAAATCGCAGGGGACGGCGATTTGTTGACGAATTGAAGAACCCGGCTTTTGCCCTTGCCAAGCAGCCCGGCAATACCGCGTACGTGGTTTTCGACGACAGGATCGCAAGAAAGTTCTCAGGCTGGCCTTATTTCATTTCTACGGCACCGGGAATCGCCTATGCCTACCTCGCTGATTATGGGCGCTACAGGAGGGACATATTTCATTCATCCCGCTCCCTGGAGGGGCTGGCCCGGTCCATCGACGTGCCCCGGGAGAACTTCCTCGAAACGATATCGCGCTGCAATACCGGGAACTCAGGGCGATCGACCATCAAGGTTCCACCTTATTTCGCTTTGGGGCCGGCCAAGAGCTGGATCATGACAACCGACGGCAGCCTTGAGGTCACGGCAAACCTTGAGGTCATGGATGAGTCGGGAGCGCCGATCCCCGGCCTTTACACGGCAGGCTCCGTCGGCCAGGGCGGTTTATTGATCCCGGGTCACGGTCAACATCTGGGCTGGGCTTTCACGTCGGGTCGCTTGGCGGCCCGTGCGGTCGCCAAAAATGAGTCCGGGCAGACACGACGTTGAAAGGAGAAGTAAGCCTGTTTCAAAGGTCCTGTCCGAAGCAAACTGGTTGAGCACATCTATAATCTGCAGGGTTAGGACCGGGACTCGGGATCCAACCTTCCTGATCATGCATAACCGTGATCGCTCGCTAAAGTGGCAGGGGACTCCCCTACCTTATCAATGCCATAAGAATTGTCCTTATAGGACGTCACACTCGCCACATACATCCTGTCATACTTGGTGCCATAATCCTTCATTAGTTTTTCCTTCTTTTTTGTTTGGTACCGCGCAGAGCTTCGATGTTTTTGATATTATGTTTGTCCAATAAATCGAGTAAGCCGCGATTGATTTTTTTTGCGATATTCCAGCCTTCGTAAATCAAGCCCGTATATATTTCGACTGTTGATGCCCCTGCGGCGATAACCTTGAAGGCATCTTGGGCGTTAAAAATACCCCCTGAAACCTTGATATGGCACTTCCCTTCTGTGAAGGAATATATCTCTCGTACAATGTTAAGCATTCGCGGAAAATTGGTTCGCCCCGTAAAGGTGCCGCGGCCAATCGCGAGTCGCTTTTCCTCGACAAGGCTGCCCGGTGATATCGCAATGCCGTCTACAGGGTAATCGAGGATGGTTTTAATTAAATCGAACTTTTTCCGGCGTTCATCCTCCGATCTATAACCAGAAAACTTGATAAATACCGGTTTTTTCTTCCGCTTTACGATTTCTGTGAGCAGCGTCTTTGCAACAGGGGGGCTCAGGAAATCCCCGGTGTCGTGAGATCTGTTGGGACAAAAGAGAGCTATTTCCACTGCATCCCCAAGAGGCTGAAGCACTTCAAAACATCTCAAATAATCCTCCAGTCCTAAAGCGTTAAAATTAAGCATCAAAGGGACTAAAACATGACGGCTGCGCAATTGCTTGACGGCATACTCCAAACCCAAGCTAGGTAGCCCCATACAACTGTAAAGACCCTCTCTTTGCGGATCGCGTACCATGCGGGGTTTAGGATTTCCCGGTTGGGGATCTTTCATGACGGAGCCGGCCACGAGATACCCAAAACCAAAATGATTAAGGGAATTCACCATGTCGCAATCTTTATCAAAGCCGGCCGCCAATCCCACCGGGCTTGGAATGGTCAGGCCGCCCAGACAAACATGAAGACGGTCATTTCGCACAAATCGGCCTTCGCCTCCGAAAAGACGTCCAAGGAGCGGTCTTTTTAACAGGGCCTTTGCCATATTATGGGCCGCTTCGGCATCCAACCGAAACAGAACCGGCCTCAAAATTTGCTTATACAGGTCCATAAAAACACTTCCTATTGAGGAGCATCCTTATAATGCCCTACATTAAATTCGGAAGCCAGAGGGCGATGTCGGGAAAGGCGATAATAAGGCCCATGGCTACGGCATCGCATATAAGAAAAGGTACGGCGGCCGTGACAATATCGCGCATTTTTGTGTCGGGCGTAGCCGCTGTCTTCATGACATAAAGGTTCATGCCCAGGGGTGGTGTTGTCAAGGCCATTTCTATATTCAGGAGAAATATGGTTGCAAACCACACCGGATTATATCCCAAGGCAGTGATCACAGGGACAAATATGGGCAGGGTTATCATCATGATCGCAACCAAGGACATAAATCCGCCCATGATCAGAACAATAATCTGCATAATGATGACAATTAAGACGGGTGCAATGGACAGGCCCGTGGCAATTTCGGCCAACCCTGATGCGGCACCGCTGAAGGACAGAATCTGGCTGAAGGCGTTTGCCCCGGCAATAATCAGAAATATCATTCCCGTCACTTTGAGGGTCCCACGGAATGATTTGACGATCGATTTCCATCTCATTTTTTTATACAAAAACATCACTACTATGACGCCTATGCAGCCGCAAGCTGCGGCCTCCGAAGGCGTCGCAACGCCAAGAATAATCACTCCAATGACCAAAAAAACGACGATTCCAAGGGGCAAAACATAGCGAACAAACCCTGCAAGCTTTTCAGGTAAGGGCGTAGGGATAACGTCATAGGATGGGGCTATGGAGGGTTGGAGAACGCACCGGATGATGATATAGCCCGCATAAAGGGCTGACATTAAAAGTCCGGGAACAATGATGGCAATGAGAATCTTACCGACGGAGATCTCGCTTATGGCCCCTAAAAGAACGGCCAGTCCACTGGGCGGAATCATGATCGCCAATCCGCCGCTTCCAAGGATGGGCCCCAGACTCATGGGTTTTCCGTAACCGCGCTTTTCCATATCCGGGACCAGTATCGACCCCAGGATGGCCGTGCTTGCCACGCTTGCTCCGGTCAATGCGGAAAAGATGGTCCCCGAAACCACGGCGAGCAATCCCAGCCGGCCCGGTAAACGCCCCAGCCATTTGTCGATAACGTCGATAACAACGAAGGCGATCCCGGAGTGAAACATCAACTCGCCCATAAGGATAAACAATGGGATGGGAAGCAGGGTAAATGTCGCCAGTGCAGAATAGATGCTGCGAATCAACTGATCCAGTCCCATTGCTCCGCCGAAAAAAATATACACCCCGACGACATTTACGACCATAAAGCAGAGTGCCACAGGTATGCCTGTCGCCATAAGGAATAGCAGGCCTGCAAAAATAATCAAAAGAATGTAGGGCCATTCCACAGGTGGTCACCTCATGCTTCAAACTCATGGATTGAATGATTCACCTGTTGTTTACTTTTCGCATCTCTCCGAATTCGCATGTATTCATGCCCCCTTCTGAGAAACTGGATAAACAGAAGCAGACTGCCGACAAAAATAATGATGTTGATCGTCCATTTCGGCAGTTCAAGCTCGGTCGGCGTGAAGTAGCCGGTTTTGTAAAGCACCCATGTTTCTCTGGCACCGAAAAAAGTAAGAATCAAACAGACCACGGCACACATGTATGAGGTAATGACATTCATGAAGGACTGAACTCCCGGCCTTAATAATTCGAGGATAATATCAATGGTTACATGTGTCTCTTCTTTTAAGACCCAGGCTGCTACCATGAAAGTAATATACAGCAATATGTAGGCACTTATTTCGGTAACCCACCCGAGTGGAAAATTGAAAAAATACCTCGTCGCCACCGATATGGTGACGCTTATGACGGAAAAGGCCAGGAGAACGCCCGCCAAAACAGCCATCCAAGTGATGATATGGTCAAAAACGACGGTCAACCTGTCGCTCACTTTCATAGAAAACAGCTCCTCTTGAGGGTTTCTCTGAAAAAGAAATTTAATAAAAAACAGATCAGCTTATTTATCTAGAAAGGTTGAAAAGGGTTGGAATTTAAAGGGGCGAGATCAGATGTGCTATATCAATCTCCGCCCCTGTTTAAGTTAAATGAAATTACAGGATTCAAAAGGATGCCATTAACGATAACTCACTTTTTTGTCAAAAGTTCTCTCAATTTGGGGGTTTCTTTTGGAAACCTCTCCATCTGATACTCCCATGCAGCTTTGTATGCCGTGTCTATGAACCATTTAGCCACATCAGGCGCAAGCTTGTAAATCTCAACGCCCGCCTCTTTGGCCTTTTGTCTCAGTCGAGCTCTATCTTTATTATCCGCGTCGGCATAGTCCTTTTCATATCGAATCTGGCATTCCATCATCAATTTCTGTAAGTGCTGTGGGAGGCTGTTCCATTTTTTAAGGTTCGTGATAACGGTTGCGGTAGATTGATAGTAAGGATTGTCTATCATATACTTGGTAACTTGATAAACACCCTGAGAGTACCAGGCTGAAATGGGTGCGCTCGATAATCCGTCGACCAGGCCTCTTTCCATTGACGTATAGTATTCGGGCATGGCAATACTTACAAGGGTGGCGCCCCATGCTTTAACGGCAGCCCTGGTTACCGTCGCACTCCCAATCTTAAGACCCTTGAAATCTTCGGGCTTTTCGACGCGTTTGTTTGAAAACAGATAGAAATAATTCTCATCGGTATGTGTTCCCCTCCCCAAGTACATGATGCCGGCCTTTTTATGGAGCTCTACAAGGTATTCGTAGCCTCCACCAGGCTTCCTCTCCTCCTCGAGGCTTACCTGTGTGAGCATGGCACCACCAATGCCGGGCGCCAGCGCTTCATAAAAGCCGACCGGAGGAAGTGCAATATCTACGATTCCTTGAGCAACCGCCTTGCCTTGATCAAAGGCTGCGATGACTTCCGGTCCACCTCTAAATTTAATTACAAGCTCCCCTTTGGCTTTCTCATTAACCTTGTCGACAAAAAGCGTTTGAAAGTTTTTTACAAGTACATTGGTCGTGGGGACAAAGGATATCCAATTAAGAGTAATCGGTTTTGATTTTTGAGCCTGGACAGGAAATACCAGTAAAGCAAAGATGATGACCATGCAAGTTAATGATATTACATAACTTTTTTTATTCATTTTTCCCTCCTTTATTAATTTTAAGGATTAATCGACATTCGGTTTTTCATCCCAACCTTTTTGCATTCATCATAACCTTTTCATCAAATGACATTAACTCTATAAATTTTATGGTACACTAAGAAGGCAATTGTTTTAGGATTTGATTGATATCTTCCTCTGGAATAATGCTCAATCCCGCATCTTTTATACGATCCCTTAGGGTTGTTATTTCTTCCTTTTTCGGCTTAGGCATTGGAGGTCGCATGAAGGGCAGAGGGATTAAGCCTCTAAGCCAGGTCGCGGCTTTATATCTTATGTGAAGTCTTGAATATTCAGAATATACATAGTGTTGTAGGCCCTCCAACCCGTCATTCCAAATTCTGCATGCCTCGTCGATGTCCTTACGTCTCCATGCATTGATGTGGTCGATCATCGACTCCATGGCATAGTTGAAGGACCCTGTGACGGTACCATCGAAATGCCCGGTGGCCAGGTTTTCGTGGAAATATCTGGCGGATGCGCGTAATATGCCCACATGCCTGTCTAAGCCTCTCAGTGCTTTGGCGATAATGATGCCGCCGCGGTAACTATAGGTCATCTTCCACCCGACAATGTTCGGGATCTGATTGCACATGGCTAAGACTGTTTCCACGGGTAGACCGATACCATATACAGGATTGGGCGAACCCGTTGGATGGACAATGGCAGGGAGGTCAACGGCATCCACTTCAGCCTTGGCCATATCCACAAAAACCTCAGGATACTTTGCAGCGTCCCAAGATATGGTTACATCCATGGCCCCCAATGGCGGTATCAAAAATATGCCATCTACTCCGACTTCTTTCGCATCGACAGCGACCTTCACTGCATCCTCTGTGCGAAGATCCGATACGCCGGCGAAAACGGGGACTTTTCCTCCACATTCTTCCATGGCAATTTCCACGTTACGTTTTTTTTCTTCGCGCGTTTGATAGAATATCTCACCTGCTTCAGGGTTAATGATAATCGCTCCGCCTGCTTCCCTAAAGTGGTCCTGCATAAAATATTGAAGAAATTTACGCAAAGCGCTTTCATCAATTTCATAATCATCATTGTATGGGGTGACCGCTGCTACAAATAACCGATCGTATTTTGCGTTGGAATCAGCCGGCATGTTTTTATACCTCCTTATTTGTAATATATTTTATTTATGCCTATGCATTTGACTCCTAAATTCACTCTTTCCGCATATCGTTGCTTTTAGCTGGACTTACTTGGTTAGATGAAGAAAATTAGGACTAAAGTGCATAGGCATATTTTATTTTAATGCAATCAATGTGAAAATCATAAAATACATGGAGAGATGACTTATAATAATGGCTGAGTAAGACAAACACCTTTTTCTAATTGACTATCTCTATTGCGAAATGCGACGCATGCAGCGTCAGGATGTTGGATTGTTAAAGTTAAAAAAGGTGACTATAAACGATTCTAAATCAGTTCGATAATAGATGGAAAAGATTTATAAAAATTACAATATTTATCCGGTTGTGGTGGGATGACCTTAAAAAATAGAGTCAAAGATTTACCCCTGTGTCTTATCCCTGGTGTCTGAAATTAATAAAAATGGTTATAGGTGTCAAGATAAAATATGTTAGGGTTTGTGGAAAATGCGAAAAATGCATTTTTTACCTGTGTGGACATTATCTTTTTTGATTTTAAATTCTGTTTTTCTCAGCCAATGCCCAAATTTAATATCGTTCTTTAGATAGACCAAGATGAAAGCTTTTCTTGACATACGTAAATAGCTTGGCTTATAGCCTGAATGTGAGTGTTCATTCCGTATTAAAAACGGTCTGATGCCGCTGATAAGATTATATTGAACGGCACTCTTTAGAAAAACCATTTCAAAATGGAGAATGTTTATGATTTTTCGAGAGAAGCTACCGACGAGTAAATGGCGAATTACAATTACTGTAAACGGAAAAATCGTCGAAGGCGATATTGATTGCCGAATGACCTTAGCGGAATTCCTGCGGGAAGAGTTAGGGTTAACTGGGACCAAGATCGGTTGTAACCGAG
>CAYRFN010000135.1:0-10460 GCA_964423495.1 uncultured Desulfobacteraceae bacterium | reverse complement strand
TTCATCCTCTGTTATATCAATAAGTTAACTGATTATGCAAGGGTGAACATCTGTTTTAAAGAATGGAAACGCCAAAAATCAAATTAAGGAAGACCACTTAACCATATGTTGGACTATGGGGTGGGTTTGCCTTTTCTCTTATATTGATTTATGTCTTGCCGGTGTTATTTACGCCAGTATTCCGGCACCAGCAAGACAATTACGGTATAGATCTCTAAGCGTCCCAGAACCATACAGAATATCAAGACCCATTTTCCGATAAGATGAACGGTGAGGTAATTATTAATCGGGCCAACAATGCCAAGGCCAGGTCCTATATTACCAATTGAAGCTGCAACAGAGGCAACGGCAGAGATTATATCAAGGCCCAGTAACGCCATAATCAATGTGGCTACAATGAAGAGACCCAGATACAAAATGAAAAAGCCCCAAATGCCATTTAGTATATCCTGGGGAACCGATCTGCCTCCTAATTTGACTGTGGTAACGGCATGAGGATGGATGATATGAAAGACTTGCTGGTAGCTGTGCTTTATGAGCAAAATGATGCGCATAGTTTTCATGCCACCCCCTGTTGATCCGGCCATTGCGCCAATTAACATGCAGACCAACAGAATCAGTTGGGATAAAGTGGGCCATTTACCATAGTCTGCCGTGACAAAGCCTGTAGTGGTAATTATAGAGCCTACCTGGAATGCAGCGTGGCGAAAAGCGTTGCCAATGGAGCTATATACAGATCCGTAAATATTTAGTGTAACAATAAGCGTAAATAGCCCTACCAGAATGAGGAAAATTTTGCACTCCGAGTCTCTGCCGAAGATTCTGAAATCTCCCTTAATCAATTTATAATGAAGTGAAAAATTAATTCCAGCAAGCAACATAAAAACAATAAAAACAACATGAAAGTATAAGGTGTTAAAATGTGCAATACTCATATTTTTTGTTGAAAAACCACCTGTTGGCATAGTGCAAAAACTGTGACAAATGGCATCAAATAAAGACATACCGCCTGCAAAGAGCAAGACAATCTCCAATCCTGTGATTAGAATATATACTTTCCAGAGGACTTTAGCTGTCTCAGATATCCTTGGCTTTAGTTTGTCCACAACAGGGCTGGGGATTTCTGCCTTGTAAAGCTGCATGCCACCAACTCCCAAGAATGGTAGGATGGCAATAGAAAGGACGATGATCCCCATTCCTCCGAACCATTGGGTTAAACTTCGCCAAAGAAGAATCCCTTTAGGAAGGCTTTCAATATCAGGCAATATGCTGGCACCGGTGGTTGTAAAGCCTGATATGGATTCGAAATAGGCATTGGTAAATTCGGGGATCGTGCCTGAAAAAAGATAGGGGAGAGTCCCGAACAATCCAGACATAAGCCAGCCAATTGTTACAATGGCGACCCCCTCGCGGTGGTTTAGAAGATTTTCCTCCTTATTTCTAGTGGAAACGAAGAGTATGAGCCCAACAGAAGAGGTTATGAGCATAGAAAGGAGCAATGCCCAGGTGCTACCTTCCCTATGGATAAGGGAGACCATTAAAGGTGCTCCCATTGAGATGCCTAAGAAGAGGGTCAATATTGCGACAAACCGTGTGATGACCCGTAAATTCATTAGAAATATTCCAGTTTAACTGTAAGTAACTTTTCCAGTTTATGGACAACCTGTTGAAGTGCAAATATGATGAGTCTATCTTTTGGCTTGATGATACTATCACCGCGGGGAATTATTATTTGTTCTCCGCGAACAATGGCTCCAACTATAGCCCCTTTAGGAAAATTAACCTTGGAAAGGGGGATGTTTACAATGTCGGATGTTTCTAAGGCTTCAGCCTCTATTGCCTCTGCGTATTCCCCTTTCAGTGGGGTGACAGAAATGATTTTTCCGCGTCTGATATACTGAAGCATGGCTCGGACTGCAGACAGTCTCGGGCTTACTACAGTGTCAATCCCTATTTGTGAAACAAGCGGGATATAGCTTAGTTTGCTGACGCGAGTGATAGTCCTTTTTGCACCAAGAGCTTTTGCAAGAAGCGAGATAAGGATATTACTTTCTTCATCTCCTGTGATAGCAACCAAAATATCAACATCCCCGATGTTTTCTTCTTGGAGCAGATCTTTATCAGTCCCGTCACCGTTAATAACAATAACCCGTTCGAAATTTTCAGCTAAGTCGGCACACCTTTTGCTATTTTTATCAATAATTTTAACATTTATTTTTTTCTGATCCAGGGCGGTAGCCAGGGCCTCACCTGTTTTTCCTGCGCCGACTATCATAACTCTTCTTAAAATTTTTTCCTCGATATCAAACAGTTTAAGTACACTATTTAGCTCATTTTTCCTTACTACTACGTAAACTAAGTCATCAACCTGGATTGTATCCATGCCATGTGGGATCACCATTTGATCTCCCCTGACAATTGCGCCCACGAGAAGTCTTCCTTTCAGGCCTTTGAAAGAGTGCAAAGTACGACCAGCCAAGGGAGAATCTTTTGTTACTGTAATGCCGATGAGCATGACCTGGCCTTCCACAAAATCAATGACCTCAGAGGCTCCCTGGACCTCCATTAGTTTTAGGATAGTTTCCACCATCACTGATTGAGGATTGATGATATGGTCAATACCTAAGAGGTTCTGGCCAAAGATTTCTCTTTCCTCTAAGTACTCTTCATTTTTGATACGTGCCACTTTGACCATATATTGGTTAAAATTTCTGGCCAGGAGGCAGGATATCAGATTTACTTCATCGCTGTCTGTGGCTGCCACTAACATGTCTGCCGTCTCGATCCCCGAATTTTTTAGTAAATTTGGGCTGGTCCCCGAACCCAAGAATGCCTGTACATCAAGCTCTTCGGTTATCCGCTTTATCTTTTCGGGGTCCTTATCAATAAGGACTACATCCTGGTTTTCCTCAGAAAGTTTCCGGGCAATATGGAAACCCACTTCGCCCGCTCCTACAATAGTGATCTTCATGGATATTTCCTCCCGGGAAAAGCTTTTCGGAATTTATGATTTTCGATTGAAGATCGATTTATTAAAGCCGAAAAAGACAATTAATCATTAAATATTCAATAGTCAATAGTCAACCAGCAATATGAGATTGCATATCAAAAACCAATAAGGCTGATCATAGGGATTCCGCACATCAATAATTGTGCCGAAAAGACTTTCTTTGATCTTTTTTCCTTGAAGAAAAGCGCAGTTAATAAAATTAACCGAGACCCTTGCTTCTAAACTGTCTTGGATGGGGCAAGAAATATATGCCTTACACTGGAGAGATTCAGGAGATAAGAACCAATTACAATTATAAATATGCATGCTAAGCCATACATGTTTAATTTCTATCCTGGGATAAAAAAACCGGCCAGAATAACAGCAATCAGAACGCTAATACAATGCTTGGATATTATTAAACTGACAGATTAACTTAAGGCTGCTGTCAAGGATAGCATGAACTACATCATAAACAATAGCTTCAGTTTGAATGGACAATAGAATACCTAAATGATATAAAATATATATTGAGCGATCCAATAAAAATGTGTACGTTTATTGGGTTTTTTTGAAAGGAGAATTACTTGGATAAATGATCAAGACAATTGCACACAAATTTGAGGGGAAGCTTCTAAAACAATACATTGATAGATTTGCACAGGCGAGGGTTCTTGTGATTGGCGATATCATCATGGATAAGTTTGTGTGGGGTGATGTCTCCCGTATTTCTCCTGAAGCCCCGGTTCCTGTTGTAGAAGTTAAACAAGAGACAAAGATGCTTGGCGGTGCAGCAAATGTGATCCACAATATTGCAATGCTTGGTGCAAAGCCTATCCTTTGTGGTGTAATAGGAGAGGATCACGTCGGTCAAGAAATCCTGAATAAGATTGATCAGATCGGTTGCATGACCGATGGTATTATAAGAGAGAAGGGTAGACCAACCAGCGTAAAGACAAGAGTTGTGGCACACAGTCAGCAGATTGTCCGTTTTGACCGGGAAATCCAAACAGATATCAGGCCAGAAACCATAAAAAGACTCATTAATTTTGTTAGAGAAAATATAAACAGCATTAAAGCCATTATAGTATCAGATTATGGTAAAGGCATTATTTCCGCGCGCCTGATGATGAGTTTGAGGGACTTGGTTCGGTCCGACACAGATGGATCGGTTATGCTTGCTGTTGACCCCAAAACGGGAAATTTTAAATATTACAAGGGAGTGGATGTGATTACTCCCAATCATCATGAGGCAGGGACTTTTTGTCGTATCAAGATTTTCGATGAAGAGAGCCTGATACGTGCAGGGAGAAAGATACTAGGTGAGCTAAACTGTCGGTCTGTGCTTATCACTCAGGGTAAAGACGGGATGACTCTTTTTGAGAACAATGGAGAGATAAACCATATTCCAACCTTTGCTAAAAAGGTCTTCGATGTAACAGGAGCTGGTGATACGGTTATCGGTACTTTCTCTTTGGGGTTGGCGACTGGCCTGGACTTAAAGGCTGCTGCTGTTTTGTCAAATTTTGCCGCTGGTATTGTGGTTGGCGAGGTAGGAACGTCTGCAGTGAGAGCAGAGGATTTAAAAAAAGTCATAGGGGATTGATGATTAGACTGGGGTCTGGGAAATGAGCCATCCACACGAGCCGGATCATGTAAAACATATCTCAAGCTTATTTTCGCCTGAAAGAGGCCTTATTAATCGGATTATTGGACAGTTATCAGATATATATGGTCCTATTGATTGGACAAGCCCTGAACTATTTTTTGATCGCACAAAATATTATGCCAGGGAAATGGGCTGGCCACTATATCGACGTTTCATTTCTTTTGAGAAACTTGTGCCTCCCGATAATCTTATCGAGATAAAGCTCAAAACTAATGAGATTGAACAACAACATCTACAAGATGGAAACAGGAAAATCAACATCGATCCAGGTTACGTATCTCTTGAAAGGTTGGTTCTGGCTACTGGTAAAAATTATGTCCATCGTATCTATTTAGCAAAAGGGATTTATGCAGATCTCACACTCGTTTTTCAAAGAGGAAGCTTCAGACCGCTTAAGTGGACCTACCCAGACTACGCAGATTCAAAGATTGTCGGGTTCTTTAATGAGGAGAGAAAAAGATACCTAAAGCAATTAAGGGCGAGCACTGTTAAGTTGTAAGGGAGATTAAATGTTTTGATTAAGAGCATGACGGCATACGGCAGAGGCGAGTATAAACTGGGGGATATTTTTTTTACTGCGGAAATTAGATCGGTAAATAATCGATACCGCGATATTATTCTCCGGATCCCCAATAGTCTTAGGATCCTTGAGGATGAACTCAAATCCATTGTTAAATCGAGAATTAGAAGGGGCCGGGTAGAGGTGTCAATTCAAATGGAAGACAACAGTTATGAGACCTCTTATAACCTTGAACTCAACCTGCCCTTAGTGGAATCTTATTTTAGGATTTTCAAACAATTGAGCGAGCGGTTTGAACTTGATCAAGAAATCAAGCTTGAGTCTATTTGTCAAATGAAAGACGTGATCTTCATGAAGCCTGAAGAAGTGGATGTGGAGAAATTAAGGCCTGGTTTCCATGAGGTCTTGAGACTGGCTCTTGATTCCATTGATGTCATGAGGATCAAAGAGGGTGAGGCAATTGAGGCCGATTTTGTAAAAAGGCTTGAATTATTGGGGAAATATGTCGACAAGGTAGAAAAACGGGTTCCTGATTTGGTTGAAGAATACTATAAGAGACTGAAAAAAAATATTAATCGTATGTTAAAGGATGTTACTATGGAGGTTGATCGGCTCGCCCAGGAAGTTGCCTTTTTTGCTGAAAGATCGGATATTACAGAGGAGATTGTGCGTATTAGGAGCCATTTGAAGCAATTTAGTGAATACCTTTCTATGGACGAAGCCTTAGGAAGAAAGCTGGATTTTTTAATCCAAGAGATCAATAGAGAAGTAAATACCCTCGCAGCAAAGGCCTCTGATTCATTTATTGCCAAGATTATCATTGAAATGAAGTCAGAGCAGGAAAAGCTGCGAGAACAGGTTCAGAATGTGGAATAAAAGGAGATATGTTTATGGGTCCCAAGCTTGTCAGTATCGGTTTTGGAAATTCGGTCGTTTCCAGAAGGGTTGTCGCGATTATTTCTCCGAGCGCTGCTCCCATTAAGCGCCTAAGGGACGAGGCCCGTGAAGAAAAAAGGTTGATTGATGCCACACAGGGAAGGCGGACAAGATCGGTTATTATCACAGACAGCAATCATGTGATCCTATCTGCCATTCAGAGTGAGACAATTGCGCAGAGATTTAGCCCTGATAGCATAATAAGCAAAGAAGATCTTGAAGAATAGAAATGCCAAGTCAACTCTTCGTGATTTCTGGGCCCTCAGGGGTGGGTAAGTCCACGATCGTCAATGCCTTGAGAAAGAGTATTGAGGATGTGGGGTATTCTATCTCGCATACAAGCCGAAAGCCGAGAGACAGTGAAAAAGACGGCATCGAATATTACTTTGTGAGCAGAAAAACCTTCAGTGAAATGATAGAGAAGGGGTCCTTTGTTGAGTGGGCTAAGGTCTATTATGATTATTATGGAACATCTGTCTCAAGCCTTAATGAGCAAATGAAAACAGGTCTCGATATCCTGATGGATCTGGATGCCCAGGGAGCAAAAAACATAAAAAAACATTTTAAAAACAGTGTACTTATCTATGTACTGCCTCCATCTTTGGAAATTCTGGAGAAAAGACTTAAGAATAGGGGAATGGATGATGAGAGCGTAATAAATGCGAGAATGGAGAAGGCCTCAAATGAGATCAGAAATTGTGTGTGGCATGATTATTTAATAATCAATGATGATTTGGAGGGGGCTATAGGAGAGGCTCAAGCAATTATTATGTCGGAGCGGTGCCGAACATTCCGAAAGATGCCCGATGTAAAAAAGAGGTTTGATATTTCGTTTACTTAGACTTGTGGCACTGTTTCAGCTGAGAGGAATGCGAGCAAGAGGAGGTGATACCATTAAGGAAGAAACCCTTTATTTGATCCCTGGATTTCATGGGGTACGGGAAAATTTAATTCAGGGAGAGATCAAGATAGAGGAACTTTGGATAGCAGAAGGAAAAAAATCGGGCCGAATAAAGGAAATTCTTAGAATTGCAGGTGAACGAAATATCCCAATCCGTTATAAGAAAGCAACACGCTTGTCCCGCCTTTTTCCGGACATGGCACATCAGGGTATTGTGGCATTGGCCGAAGAATTTTCCTACTCTGATTTAGATCACCTTATCGATATCTCTTTACATAATCAAGAACAGGGCCTCTTGATTGTTGCAGACCATATCACAGACGAAGGAAATTTAGGTGCCCTGATCAGGACGGCAATGTTTTTTCGAGCACAGGGTTTGATAATTCCAAAGAGCCGATCAGCGAAAGTGACTGCAAAGGTTCTCAAGCGATCCTCAGGGGCGTGTGTGCATTTCCCAATCTCCAGGGTTGTGAATATAGGGAGATCTTTGGATCTCCTTGAGAGAAGAGGTTTTTGGATTGTAGGTACATCCGGAGACAGTTCTGAATCTATTTACCATTTTGATTGGAATAGGGATTTGGTTCTGGTGCTGGGAAATGAACAACGGGGATTGAGTCGGTCTGCGTTACAACGCTGTCACCAGATGGTGAGTATTCCATTATTTGGGCACGTGGATTCACTCAATGTTGCAGTGGCATGTGGTGTTATCCTTTCAGAAATTATGCGACAGAGGAAAGAGAGATCGGGAGATTAGAAGATGTTTAGGCGGTCTGCACTCTATATTATTTTCCTGTTTATCTCTTTGTTATTCATTGAATGTAGTCTGTCTGCGGGTGTGCCAGTGAAACTAAGTGGGAAAGATGCTGCCAGTACTGTAGAAATTATTGTTGGAAATACTTTAGAAATTGCGTTAGAGGGGAACCCAACAACCGGATATATGTGGGAAGTGGCTTATGTTGATACAGATGTCTTAATCCAGGTTTGTGAGCCGGAGTTCAGACCCAAAAGTGACGCTCGTGGTTCAGGAGGCAAAATTATTATGAGTTTTAAGGCCGTTTCAGTTGGCCAGACATTATTAAAACTGATGTACCATCGGCCGTTTGAGAAGAATAAACCGCCGCTTAGATTTTTTGATGTAACTGTTATCGTCAAAAGGTAGTTGGAAGAGTTTGGTATTTTAATCTGCTGGAAGTGAGGTTGTATTTGAAAAGATATTCGAGAGCCGCGTTTACTTTGGCCATCATCTATCTCTCCCTTTTTGTCTTTATAATGAGCTCTTTTGGGCAATCTGGACAGTCAAATCGGATATTGAAATTCGAACCAGGGGACACACTTGAAGAGATAAGGGCCAAAATCAAACACAATGGTTATAGCTTTGAGGTAGACCGTAACTGGGTCTACGATATGTCTGCTGAAAATAAGGAAAGATTTTTTAGCCGGCGAGCCCCCTTTTTCCCAAAAATGGCCGATTTCCATGATGACATTGGCCCACTTTCTATGCATCTTAGAAAGCAACTTCCTTCTTCCTTTGATTGGAGAAACCACAATGGGCGCTCTTACATTGGCCCTATCAGAGATCAGGGTGACTGTGGTTCTTGTTATGCCTTTGGTGCCATAGCTGCGGCAGAGGGAACATACAACTATGCTAATGGGTTGTACGATGGAAACTGCGCAGATTTTTCAGAAGCCTATGTTGCTTTTTGTCTGTCAGACTACTATTCGGGTTTTGATGGTTGTGAAGGGGCGGATTATGACTATGAGGAACTTGAGGCCTTAACAGTCTATGGGGTCTGCAGTGAAGGCCTTTTTCCTTATCAGGACCATGAGCAATTGTGCGGTGTTTCGCAAACACCCCCAACAATAACATTTGAATCCTGGAACCGGGTTCCCTGTGAAAATATCAATGCTATAAAGAATGCAATAATGACCTATGGTGTTGTTGATGCAGCTGTATATGCCACAAGTGCTTTTGTGGCATATAAAAGCGGTGTATATGAAGACTCGAGAACCTCATGTGATTCCAACCCATGTTATTATACTCCCACCAACCATGGTATTGCCTTGGTTGGTTGGGATGACAATCCTCCTGAAGGGGGAGGTGGTTGTTGGATACTAAGGAATAGCTGGGGCACTAGTTGGGGGGAAAGTGGTTATATGCGCATAAGGTACGGTTCGGCACGGGTTAATTGTGCTGTGAGCTACCTTATAGCACGGCCGTCATCTCCCTTTGCACCTACAACAGATGGAATGAGTATAATCTCTCCTAATGATGGTTTTAGAGCTTATAGGGGTGAAATTACAGAAATCTCTGTATCCCTTAAAGAATCTGGCGCCCCAATCACCGGTGCTACAATTCAGATCATTCCTACCTACAGAGAAGACTGGGGGTATGATATTCAGGGTACAGTATTTTATCTGCTGGACAATGGCGTGTCACCGGATACAGTTGCCGATGATGGCGTTTATTGTGGTAACTGGATACCCACAAATACCGGGACAGTTACACTAAAAATAAATGCTTTCGATTTCGGTTCCATACTTACGGGATCTATAAGCGGAAATGTCTTCAACCAACCCGGAACCTGGGGATATTAGTCTTTTGACTGGTATTTTTTTACTTCCCTAAAACAAGTAATGATGCCTTTTCCCCCTGGTGGAGACATATTATGCTGGCCTAAGATAATTTCTCTTTGATTTGCTCAAAGTAAGGGTTCTGAAAATGGAAAATTTTTAATGGCACCTACTGAAATTAGAGCATTTATCAGAGCACATAACGGCAGTCCCACCACATTGGTATATGACCCTGATATACCTTCCACCATAAAAGAGCCAACACCCTGGATTGCATAGCTGCCTGCCTTTCCATAGGGCTCACCCGTACTGATGTAAGCCCCTATTTCTTGTTCGGCAAATTTCTTGAACCGAACTGCAGTTGTAACTGTCTCGGAATGGGCCACAAATCCCGAAGGGTTTAGGACACAGAACCCAGTGATAACACGATGCTCTCTCCCGCTCAGGAGGCTTAGCATATGGATTGCTTCTTCTTTTTCCTGTGGCTTCCCGAGTACTTTATTATCAATAAGCACTATAGTATCAGCCCCGAGAACCCAGGCTGTTCCGGTTTTGGAGTGAACTTGGATGGCCTTTTTTTCTGCCAAAAGATAAGATACTTTTAAGGGGTCGTCCCTCATATCTTCCTCAGTCACATGGCTTTTTATAGAACGGAAGGGCAAGCCGATCTGGGTCAATAATCTTTTTCTTCGGGGAGAGGCGGAAGCCAGGATCAATGGATTTCGTTTGCTGATGATAGGGAAGTTCATGATTTTAATGGATACCAAAAAGAATTTTGGTGTTTTTGCACGTTTGCTCAGCTACTTCTTCAAACTCAACATTCCTGAGGCGGGCAATCTCTTGTGCTGTAAAGGTTACGAAAAGAGGTTCATTC
>CAYRFN010000134.1:0-10489 GCA_964423495.1 uncultured Desulfobacteraceae bacterium | reverse complement strand
GCGCCGATCCCGAAAAGAGGAGATTGAGATTTATGAAAGCTAAAGACTTAGATAAAAAGTTTGATTCAGGGGAAGATGTTACCGAATTTCTTGATATTTCAAATGCCAGGAGACCTGACCAGGATCAGAAAAGAGTCAATGTAGACTTTCCAGTATGGATGATTCATAGTCTGGATAAGGAAGCTAAACGACTTGGTGTGCCTCGACAGTCCATAATAAAAATCTGGATTGCCGAAAGGCTTAAAGAGGTTTCCAAATAACCCTGATTCGATCGGGATATCAGAAAAGGAGGGAAGTAAAATGACGAAACAAAAAGTTGGCTTAGTACTCTTTTGGGTTGCTGTTATCTGGGCCATTCTCTGGGGAGTGATTGGATCGATTTTTGTGAGCTCGGCTTTCAGAAATTTAACAATGGATGAGGTTAATCAGACAATGTGGGCAGTCAAGGGACCTTGGTTTTTATTATGGGGGATTGGCGGGGTCCCACTGGGGGCGTTAGTTGCCGGGATTGGATTATTACTCTATTCAGACGCAAAAGGATCGACGGTATGGAAATATGGAATAGGAATGGTACTGGCGGTTTCTATAAGCATGGCGATCGGGTTTTTTGGGCACATCCCACCGTTGTTCGGTATCGGTGGAACCTTAATCTTGCTGTTCTTCATCGGAATAATATGGTTATGGGCTAAAGAACGTATGGCGCTGAAAGATGCTTCCGCAACAGCAGCCGATCTTAAACTGGTCGGCTATATGTTTATGTTAATTGCAGCGTGGTTTATCTGCGGAATAGCCAGCCAGCCTTTCTTGAAAGCCCTTGAAGGAAAGGCCCCAACCAGCCCGATACATGTTATGATATTTTTGGTATTGGGATGGCTTTTTCTATTCCTATCTCATTACAAATCCCGCAAACAATGAAACTTGTGAACAATAGGGTAACATTTTAATTATTATCGGATGTTGAAAATTATAAAGTAAAAAACGTCCCATATCACTTCCCTTAACTTGCTGATTTATTTATGACTATCGTTAATACAGGCATGTCTATTATTATATTGACACACGACAAAGCTTTTGTTACCAATCCCTTCTTTTGAACCAAAAACTTTGTTCGCAACAATTCAGCGACAAAGCGCTAAACTGTTATCTGAATTGTTCCTTTGTTTCAAATTTTAGAAAAGGATTTTTTGAGTATGGCCCGGTCTAAAATAACAGTCCGCCGCTGGCGGTTAGAAGACATCCCGAACGTGATGGCTTGCAGTAGAGAAACTTATCCCGACTATCCGGAAGAATATATCTATACCAAACGTCAGTATGAGATGCAGTTCAATGCATTTCCTGACGGACAGTTTGTTGCCGTTGGCAATGGCAAGATCGTTGGATATGCGACCTGTATTATTGTCAACATCGAAGATGAGTACTGGTACACCGTAGATGAGATAACCGGTGCGGGGACATTCAGCACGCATAATCCTGACGGGGATACACTTTACGGTGCAGATATCGCCGTCCATCCAGACTACCGCAGGCGGGGCGTTGCAATGATGTTGTATAAACGACGCAAGGCACTGCTGAAAAGATATAACCTCAGGCGGATGATCGCTTATGGACGTATCCCCGGGTACAAAGACTATGCAGGCAAAATGACGGCAGATCAGTACGTTCAGAAAATCATCACTGGAGAAATCAAGGATCCTGCACTCAACACACATCTGAAAGCAGGATTCCAGGTCAAAAAGGTGCAACTGGACATAACAGAGGATTTTTCCAGCCTGAACTACTCGACCTACTTGGAGATGTTGAATCCCGATTTCAATATCGCCAAGAAAAGAATATCCTCTGCCATTGTTCCAAATCGACAGGCACGTCGAATTCGAGTCTGCGCTGCGCAATACAATATGCGGCCTATTCAGAGATGGGAAGATTTGGAAAATAGCGTAGAGTTTTTTGTGAATGCTGCGGAAGCCTACCACTGCCACTTTTTGCTGTTACCTGAATATGTCACCTATCAAGTTTTCAGCTATATGAAAGGTTTGGACATGGACGGGATGGTACAAGAAATGGTAGCCCTGACAGATCGGTACATAGAAATGTTTTGCCGCTTTTCCCAAAAATATAAACTCTACATCATCGGTGGATCTCATCCCGTGTTGAGAGACGGCAGTCTTTACAATGCTGCACATCTTTTTACCCCGACCGGAAACGTGTATACCCAGGACAAACTACACATTACATCGGTTGAACGGGCGGAATGGAATATTCAACCAGGCACTAATATCAGGATCTTCCACACGCCGCTTGCCAGGATTGCCATCCAGATTTGCTATGACATCGAATTTCCGGAAGTATCCCGCTTACTCACGCTGGCCGGAGTTGAGGTAATCTTCGTCCCGTATTATACAGAAGAAAAAAAGGCCTACTATCGGGTGCGCCATTGTGCCCAGGCCCGAGCTGTGGAAAATTTCGTTTATGTCGTCATAACGGGAAGCGTGGGCAACATGCGCACGGAAATCGGCTCTTTTATGAATTACAGCCAAGCTGCTATACTAACACCCAGTGATTTTTCTTTTCCCGAAATGGGGGTGGAGGGGGAGGCAGACCCAAATGTTGAGGCGATAGTTGTCTCTGAACTTGCCCTTTATGCATTGGCTCAGCAAAGGCATGTGGCAACTGTCCGTCAACTGCACGACCGGCGGCCTGATATCTATGATCTGCGGGCCAAGAATACGATCGAAATAATAAAAGTCGAATGAGATTCAAAGTAGTACTGAACCATTATGAGAAATCATGGCCAAGGCGTGGCAGACAATATAATCATTGAAAAAAGTAAGTTGACAAGAATAATTATAATACGGAGGGATTATCAGGAAAAAAGATTGGTTGAAATATAAGAGACTTCTTATCGTAGATGACGAACCCGATGTATTGGAAACCTTAGAAGAGCTGCTCTCGATGTGTGATGTCGTGAAAGCTTCCAGCTTTGAAGAAGCCAAAGATCTGCTGGAAGTTCAGTATTTTGATATAGCCATTTTGGACATCATGGGGGTTGATGGATATAAGTTGTTGGAAATTGCTAACAAGAGAAAGGTAATGGCTGTTATGCTTACAGCCCATGCCCTAAGCCCAGAAGACACTGTCAAATCCTACAAAGAACATGCAGCCTATTATGTGCCTAAAGAGAAGATGTCCGAAATAACAACCTATCTGAACGATATCTTGGAAGCCAAAGAGCAAGGGAAGAATTTTTGGTCGCGCTGGCTTGACAGGTTTGCTCTCTATTACGATGAGAAGTTTGGCCCTAATTGGAAAGATACGGACAAGGATTTTTGGAAGAATTTTCAACAGTATATATAACCGCAGTCAATGACAAAAGTAAAATTTGATTAGTGAACTGGGAACCGTGGTAGAACCAAGCTAAGTAATTGATAATAAATATATAAACATCACAATTAGAAGGTATTTTTTGCCATTAGAAGTCTTATTTTGAGGCCAAAATTGCCTTCTAACTTCCTGCCGACGGTCACGTTCGGCTGGGCTCACATCGAAACTCGTGGGGCTCCGCCTTCCTCTCAAAGTCCGGGATCTACGACCCCCGTGCAGGCCTCCTTCGACAAGCTCAGGACAAGCGTACGGGGCAGTTCATAGTGAATTAGGAGGAAATAGAAATGTTCCCTAAGATGATCTATTCAATAGATGATGAAATATTTAAACAATTCCCCGGCTATACGCGTGGAGTAGTGCTTGCCTTTGGAGTTACAAACACAGAATCACCCACAGATCTCATTGCGCTGCTTCGAGAGGCCGAATTGTCTCTGTGGAAGGCAATACTATTCTGACAAGACGATGGAGTTGGCGTCAAGCGAATCATACATTGACATTACCGTCCACAACGGCAATCGAGTTTAACATTGACGGCCTACCACCTGTATCCAAGTCTGAGGTTGAAAATATGTGTCAAGAAACAATAGGCCTTATTGATCGGTTCTGTGGCGGGAATCTAAGTTACGAAATCCTAAGTCAGGAAAATCCGAGTATTAATCTGATTGAAGAGAAATAGAGCGGTAATGATTCATAAGGTATAACTTGGGAAGGGTCGGGAATCTTTTGGTTTTATAAACCGCGCATAGATTCAACTCGAAGCTGAGTTGGGTCCTCCATAGCGTTCTGAATGGTCTTCAGCAACTTTACTTTGTCTTGGGGAAGCGTTCCCCGAAGAGGCAGGTAATTTGACGCATGATTTGTTCGGAATACAACAGGCCCAGGGGCATTGAGGTTCATGATCATCAACTCGAGCTCTTTCAATATCTCAAAGGGATCTGTGACAGGCTCAAACTCTCCCTGTTTCACCATCTTATCCAGGGGCGTCCCCGGAACGATCATGAGCGTGAGTGCGGCAAAAAAAGCAGGGTTCATTTTGGTGGCCGCCTTTCCAGTATTTATGGCATGATGCTCAGAGAGCTTTCTTCCGCCAAGCCCTAAAATAACCGTGACCGATGTCTGGATGCCCGCCCCTTCCGCCTTAACCACGGCATCGATTTGTTCCTTAACTGTGGCCCCCTTATTGACAAGATCCAGTACCTCCTGATCTCCACTTTCTAAGCCAACAAAAATAGTCTTCAGGCCTGCTTCGCGAAGTTCTCTTAGTTCCTCATCGCTCTTTCGTAGGATATCGTCACAACAGGCATAGCATGAGATCTGTTTGAGATTTGGAAATGACTCGTAACATTTTTTCAATATCTTCAGGAGTTCCAGGGTCTTTATGATCAAGGCGTTTGAATCCAGCAGAAAGATTTTCTCAACATAACTCCCGTATTGACTACGCCCGATTTCAATGTCCTCAATGATTTCACGTGTCGGCCGAATCCTGAACCGCTTTTCAGGAACCTTCTTATTAAACAAGTACGAACTGCAGAAATAACACCTGCCTGCCGCGGCCGATGAACACCCCACAGTCGCCTGGATCAGCAAGGAATAGGCTTCACTGGGCGGACGATATACCGGTTCGGCATAAAACATCTCTGTTCTTTTGGCGCTCTTATTCATATTCGATTCACTCTACGTGTCTTTCCTCCCACGCCGAATTTGGCTAAAAGATGAGAGAGTATAGGGAATTGCCTTTTGCCTGTCAATGAACCATAGATGACTTGACCCTTACCTTAATCCACCTTTGCCGGCAACTCTCCTTTCAGTAGATCCAGGACACGGTCAATTTCAGCATCGCACATCCGCTTCTTTGTTAGTGCGTATGCCTGTAAGTTCAGATTAGATAATGCCTTGGCAAATGAAGCATAAATGAATCAAAGGATCTGGAAAATTGCTGGTAAAAAATATTACGAGTAAAGATATTGGATTGGAATAAAACAGGCAAAAAATGAAAACATGATCTCTTATATTTCTTGTTCCACTAATTGAACACCTTTAGGAACAACAAACTGGAAAAAATCCTTCTCAAACTTCTCCTTTGGGGTCAGCTTTTCAAGTTTGAATCGAGTTATACTGCCCAACTGATTGTGGATATCCACTCCCCGGATATCACTGTTATTGGTTACGGAAAGAACCATGTAGTCAATATTTTCCCATGGTGGATCGGGTCTGAGCTTGACCAGGAATTCTCCTGTATCTTTTTGATCAATAATCGAAATTTTAAAAGCCTCCGAAACTTTCCCAAGGCCGCCGAATACGTCACTTAATAGCCTCAACTCCTGCCCGAATTTCTCTGCCGGGTATTTATTTACAAGCTTCTTATCAGGGATGTACCACCAAAGGGTATGTCCATTATAGACTATGGTTTCAGGTCTTGGCGTTTTTTGCTCCAGCCTCATGAAATTGGAGGGCTTAAAGTATATTCGGCCTGTGGCTAGATCTCCTTTGACCTGGCTGCCCAGCATGGACATGGATCGGGTTATCACCTCCCTGGTATAGATAACAGAGAGGCCGGGGAGATAACCATATTTGTTCCGGATACCATCAAGGATATCCGACAGATCATTGCCCGCAAAAGCCGGATACTTAAATAAAGATATAAAAAGGAATAATATACTGAGTAACCTGATCATTTTATATCCTCCTCCCATAAACATCCCGTGCTCGGACACCGTCTGAAGGGCCTACAATGCCTTCCTTTTCCATAGTCTCAATCATCCGGGCTGCCCGATTATAACCTACCCTGAGCTTACGCTGTAACATTGAAATGGATGCCTGGCCCGTATTGACCACAACTTCGACCGCCTGGTCATATTTCTCATCCAATTCTGTTTCATCTTTCTCTAATTCCTCATCTTTGGCTATCACTGATAGGACGGTAGTGTCATAATCCGGCTTTCTCTGTTTTCTTAAGAAATCAGTTATATCTTTTACTTCTTCTTCAGAGATATACGCACCATGAATCCTCACAATGCTGGCGACTCCCGGGGGCAAGAACAGCATATCTCCCTCGCCTAAAAGATTTTCAGCACCCATCGTATCCAGTATGGTCCTGGAATCTACCCTGGAGGATACCTGGAAGGATATTCGGGTCGGGAAATTGGCCTTGATAATGCCTGTAAGAACATTTACGGAAGGGCGTTGTGTCGCAATAATGAGATGGATGCCGGCAGCTCGGGCCATTTGCGCAAGCCTTGTGATAGCTTCTTCAACCTGTTTTGAAGAGACAATCATCAGATCGGCCAGCTCATCAATAATGAGTATGATGTATGGCAGGGGCTTGTCGGCCGTTTGCAGCGTATTCGTTTCTCCTTTTTGTTGAGCTTTCAGAATCTTGCGGTTATAGGTGTTAATGTTCCTCACCCCCATATCAGACAATAGCATGTATCGCCTTTCCATTTCTTCTACCGCCCATCTTAGGGCCTTAGTGGCCTCTTTTGGTTGTGTAACCACCGGATGAAGCAGGTGGGGGATGTCATGGTATGCAGAGAGTTCAATCCTTTTCGGGTCGATCATCAGAAAACGTACCATGTCCGGAGAAACCTTGAATAGGAGGCTATTGATCATGGTATTTATCGAGGCACTTTTTCCGGTTCCAGTTGCCCCGGCCACGAGAAGGTGAGGCATCTTGGCAAGGTCCGTAATCACTGGGGCTCCTGTTATGTCCTTACCGAGGGCAATGGGCAACTTGTGGATGGAATCCCTATAAGTTGAACTTGTAAGAATATCCTTCAGAAAAACCATTTCTCTCTGGTTATTTGGGATTTCAATCCCTATTGCGGCTTTTCCTGGTATTGGCGCTACAATCCGGATACTCGAAGCCGTGAGAGCAAGCGCAAGGTCATCAGATAGCCCTGCCACTTTGCTTATTTTTACCCCTGGAGCCGGCCTGTATTCATACATGGTAATCACAGGGCCTGCGAGGATCTCGATAACCTCTCCTTCAACGCCAAAATCTAATAGCTTTTTCTCGAGACGGCGGGCGTTCATCTCCAGGCTTTCTCGGCGGATATCGGTGTCCTTTCTATCAGGCGGGTCGTTGAGCAGGTCCAAGGAAGGCAGGCTGAATTCGCCTGCAACATTCATAAAGGAGAACGTCTCTTGTTCGGGCATTTTCTCTTCCCCTGGGGCCTCCTTGACGATTTTGACCTTTGGCCTTGATTCCATCTTTTTTCTTGTCATAATGGTCTTGCGGGCCCTCTTCTTACGCTCCTTTCTCTTTTTTATCTCCTCCCTTATACGTCTTAAAATACCCAAAGGCCAAAGCCCCAATTTCGAAAATAACCAGCCAAAAGAAAGATGGGTTACAGCCATAAGGGAAATGATGAAAATAGTCAGGAGGAAGACATAGGCACCAAAATGGTTGAGGAAAGCCTTTGTCAATCCGGCCACATAAAGCCCCACAAGACCCCCGCCAATTAAGTGTGCACCCCTGAAACTCACTTGATCTAACAATTGCAGGCTCAAGAGTCCAGAAAAGGAAACAAGCAGAGCAAGGGCGGCAATGATACTTTTGTTGGGTGATGAGAGAGGACGACCGCGGAAGGAAATGAAGGTCATGGTCAATAGGATGATCACTAACCAGAAGGAAGAGAATCCGAGCAGAAATAATGACCCACCTGCCAAGTGTGCTCCTACAGTGCCGAAAAGGTTGTGAGCCTTGCCAACAGGTCCAGTTACATTCCAAAAAAGCTTGTCAGCGGGGTGATAAGATAAAAGGCTTGCACCTAAGATTATTGCTATGAGTAGAAAAATAAGTCCCAGGATCTCTTTCCCGAAAGGCTGTGTTGGCTTACCAGCTTTGCCGGTGACATTTGATTTTCGGCTCAATTTTTTATCTCCCTGATTTAACGTTTTATAGACTCTTTATTATAGCCTGGATAAACCGAAAATCCTAAGCATAAAATCTAAAATTATAACAATTTAGCGCTTTAATAAAAAACATTAGCGAATTGTTGTGACGCGGGGGTCTCTTTCAGAAAGATTTAAAGTCTGACCTCAGCCCTCTGGAACTGCTGCTTACCTCTGAAATTCACTAAGGCATTGGGAGCACAGATCAATCTTTAAACACTAATAATTATCGGCAGTATTAAAGGTCTCCTTTCAATGACATTATAAAAAAAACGTTTCAATTGCCTTTGAATATCTGCCCTCACTTCCGCAGCTTCTATATGAGAAGGCCGCTCAAGTTCGTCAAGAATTTCCAGGACGATAAGCTTTGCCTCTTCAAGGATAAAATTGCTCTGATCTTCAAACAAAAATCCACGCGATATAATATCAGGCCCGTAGATAGTATCTCCAGTATGCTCATCTAATGCCAATAGAACAATAACCATCCCATGCCCGCTGAGCCTCCTTCGGTCCCTCAGGACAACATCTCCTGCATCGCCGACACCTTTTCCATCCACAAGAACCCGGCCAGAATGAACTGGATTTTCCAAACGCGCTTCCTGGTTTTTGAATGAAATCACGTCCCCATCTTCTGCAACCAAAATTCGTTCCTCCGCCATGCCCATATCCAAGGCCAGCTGTACGTGCCTTATAAGATGCCTGTATTCTCCATGAATAGGCACAAAATATCGTGGTTTCACAAGGCTCAACATAAGTTTCAATTCTTCTCTTTTTGCATGACCAGAGGTATGAATATCAGAGACCTTCTCATAAACTACATCAGCTCCTAAACGATAGAAGTTATTAATAATCGAGGTGATGGCCTTTTCATTACCCGGAATAAACCTTGAAGAAAGAATAACGGTATCACCCTGTTTGACTTTGATACTCCTGTGTTTCTTATATGCCATCCTCGTCAAGGCAGACATTGGTTCTCCCTGGCTTCCTGTTGTGATAATAGCTATGCTTTCATCCGAAAATTGTTCAATTTGAGCATCGTTGATTTCCGCATCTTCAGGCATGCTGATAAATCCTAATTCCCGTGCAATACCGACATTGGTGATCATACTTCTTCCGTTAAAAACCACCTTTCGGCCGTATTTTACAGCCAGATTAATGACTTGCTGAATTCGAGAGATATTGGACGCAAAACTTGCAACAATAATCCTCCCCTGGCAGGCCTGGAAAAGGTCTTCCAGGGTCTTTCTGACTTCTCTCTCGCTCAGCGTAAAGCCCTCTTTCTCTGCATTGGTGGAGTCCGAAAAAAGGGCGAGCACTCCCTTTTCTCCAAAGTGGGCAAAACGGTTCAGGTCCGTAAACTGGTTATCAACAGGAGTTGCATCTATCTTGAAGTCACCGGAATGTATAATCACACCCTCAGGGGTATCAATGGCGAGTCCAACACCATCAACAATGCTGTGGTTCACGCTAATATATTCAACATTAAACGGTCCGAGTTGGGTTGTATCTCCCGGACGTATTTTTCTAAGATCAGCCTGCTCCGATAAGTTATGTTCCTTGAGTTTCGCTTTCAATAACTCCAGTGTAAATTTTGTGCCAAAAACAGGAACCGAAAATTCCTTAAGGAAAAAAGGCATTGCACCTATGTGATCTTCATGACCATGAGTAAGAATGATGGCCTTGACCCTGCCCTTGTTTTGTTTAAGATATTGAAAATCGGGGATAACTAAGTCTACTCCGGGCATGTAGTCATCAGGGAACATTAGGCCAGCGTCCACTATCAGGACATACTGATCATGTTCAATGGCCATCATATTGAGTCCGATTTCTCCCAAACCTCCTAGCGGTATTACTCTCAGCATTAGTACCCTCTTTAGTCTATTACGGATTACTCTCGTCCGCAAACATGGCGGGCCTTAAACCACGTATTTCGTTGAATAAACAAGATCTTAACCCTTTATCCAATTCCAGTCAATAGGGAATAATCATTTATCAAAGGCATCCTGCCTCGATGAATCACCTTGATTTATTCGTTCCATTATGTTAATAATATACAAAAGTGTTTACATCTTATTTACACCCAGATAATTTATGTATATTGATTCCTTAAAAGAGAGTTTCATGCTCTCCTATCTAAAGCCTATATCTGAAAGGGCATGGGACTCTCTTTTCAAAAACGAGACGTCAACCGCAAGGCCGAAGGGACATCACTGCGCTA
>CAYRFN010000133.1:0-10527 GCA_964423495.1 uncultured Desulfobacteraceae bacterium | reverse complement strand
GGCATTCACCCACGGGCTCACGCCCGTGGTCCTCTGCCTGTTTTTGATAGAAGCCAAGCTTACTTTAACGCAACTGAGATAATATAATGCCAAGAAAGACTAAATTAGGCAGAATAACTTTAGATACAGAGCTGTGCAAGGCATGTTACTTGTGTATATCGATATGCCCAAAAAATTTAATCACAGTTTCTGATAAGCTAAATACAAAAGGTTACTATCCTGCCGAGTTTACAGATGCCAACAACAAAAAAAAAGACCGTAAATGCATAGGCTGCGCCCAATGTGCAATTGTTTGTCCTGATATTGCTATAGAGGTTTTTCGTGAGTAAAAAAGTATTAATGAGAGGAAGTCATATCATCGGAGAAGCAGCTGTTCGTGCTGGCTGTAGATTTTATGCTGGCTATCCCATTACACCACAAAATGAGCTGACAGAATACATGGCCGGTGCTATGGCGAGGCTGGAGGATGGGACCTTCATCCAAGCAGAAAGCGAGTTGGCAGCTATCAACATGGTCCTTGGTGCATCCATGGCAGGTGCCAGGGCAATGACAAGTTCTTCCGGCCCTGGGATTAGCCTGAAGCAGGAAGGAATTTCCTTTCTGGCTGCTCAGGAACTTCCGGCGGTAATTGTGAATACCATGCGAGGCGGGCCTGGTTTAGGAAATATTGCGCCAAGCCAGGGTGATTATTTCCAGGCCACAAGAGGAGGTGGCCATGGAGATTATCGCACGATTGTTTTAGCACCTGCCTCTGGACAAGAGCTCACCGATCTGACTCGAAAGGCCTTCGAATACGCAGACAGATATCAAACCCCTGTGCTCATTCTTGGAGACGGCATGATGGGGCAGATGATGGAGCCAGTTGAATTTCCGGATTCCATTGATCTCCGAGAATTGCCACCCAAACCCTGGATACTGGATGGAGCTAAAGGGAGACCCAGTCGGGTGATTAGGTCTCTTCTGCTGGATCCCTCCATGGAAGAAGAACATAATTGGAAGTTGGCAAGAAAATACGAAAACATTAAGAGAGAAATCAGCAGGGCTGAAACATACCTTACTGCCGATGCACTCTTGGTGGTAATTGCTTACGGCACCGCAGCGAGGATCGCCAAAGGAGCCATAAAAAGGGTTCGCGAAATGGGGCTCAATGTAGGCCTTTTGCGGCCTATTACACTTTGGCCTTTTCCAAATCGTGTTCTAGTGGAAATGAGCAGGCTTGTGAAAAACTTCCTTGTTTTTGAGATGAACACCGGACAGATGGTGGAGGATGTTAAGCTGGCCCTGGAAGGCAGGAGCAATGTACATTTTTACGGCCGTCCTGGAGGTATCGTATCGACGCCAGATGAAATTGCGAAGGTGATTAACAGCCTTTATTATCGCCAGCATCTGGAAGAGGACTAAGAAATGGAACGAAAGGTCTTCCAAAGGCCAATATATCTCAAGAAGGCAGTTTTTCATTATTGCCCGGGTTGTGGACACAGCATTATCCATCGTTTGGTAGCGGAGACAATCGAAGAACTGGATATTGGTGAAAAGGTCATCGGGGTTCCGCCTGCTGGATGTGCGGTCCTGGCCTATAACTATTTTGACATTGATATGGGAGAAGCCCCGCATGGGAGAGGTGCTGCAGTGGCCACCGGTATCAAGCGTACTCTACCGGACAGGATTGTTTTTTCTTACCAAGGTGACGGCGATATTGCAGCTATTGGAACGGCCGAGACCATTCACGCTGCCAACAGGGGCGAAAATATCACTGTTATCTTTGTCAATAATGGTGTTTATGGCATGACAGGGGGCCAAATGGCACCCACCACAATTCTTGGTCAAAACGCCACAACCACACCTGGCGGACGAAACGAGGCCCGGGATGGTCCCCCTCTTGACCTGAGCGAAATTTTGGCGATTACGATGGGCAGCGTCTTTATTGAACGGACCGCGGTTAACTCCCCTAGGAATATAAGGCGAACAAAAAAGGCCATTACCAAGGCCTTTAAAACCCAGATAGAGGGTTTGGGGTTTTCATTGGTTGAGATTCTTTCTCCCTGCCCCACCAACTGGAAGATGTCGCCCGTGGATGCAGCCAAATGGGTGGAAGAAACTTTTATGAAAAGCTTTCCTCTTAAGGTCATCAAAGACGAGGTGGGGAAAAATTAGGATTGGTCTTATTATGATAAATAAAACCATCTTTGCTGGGTTTGGGGGTCAGGGCGTCCTCATGATGGGATATGTATTAGCTGTATCGGCCATGAGGGAAGGGAAAAACGTGACCTATTTACCTTCTTATGGCGCAGAGGTGCGTGGTGGGACAGCCAATTGTACCGTTGTGGTGTCAGACGAAGAAATCTTCTCGCCTGTGGCTTCATCTCCCGACTATGCCGTGATCATGAATAGGCCATCTTTAACCAAATACGAAGGCACTATCACTGAAGGAGGCATCATCATTATAAATTCAAGCCTAGTGGATAGGGACCTGACCAGGGACGATGTGGAGGTGGTAAAAGTTCCTGCCAATGATATTGCGAAAAAATTAGGTAGTGACCGTACTATTAACATGATTATGCTGGGTGCATTTGTGACCAAGACTGGATTAACCACCCTGGATTCCATTATGAATGGACTGACCGAGATCGTAAAAGGCAAAAAGGCCTCCCTTATGAAGTTGAACCGAAAGGGCCTGGACAAGGGGGCTGAATACGTTTTAAAAGGAGCCTAAGATAGATGAAAACCGTAAAACAGATTGATCTTTTGTTAAAAAATAAACCAGGGACTCTATCAGCAGTCAGTGATACATTGGGTGCTAATGGAATCAATATAATAGCCTTCTATGTTGTGACAGAAAAGGATGAAGGAAGGCTTCATTTTGTAGCTAATGACCCCGAAAAAGCCATTAATATCTTAAAAACAGCAGGGTATAGAATAGATGTTAAGGACGTGATCGCCTGCGAGACCCCACATCATCCAGGAGGACTTAATGCCGTTTTGAAGCCTTTAAAAGCGGCCAATATAAACGTGGACTATATTTATCCTTGTATTGGGACAGGTGATCTTACTGTCTTGATCCTGGGTGTAGGTCCTGTTAAGGATACTTTAACGATCTTGGAAAATAACTGGATCAGAGTTCTGGGCGATGAGCTTTATCATATTTAAAAGTCTCTTTTTAACCTGACTGCTTGGATTTAAATTCTTCTCCCCCATCATTCTGCCAATTTAACTCATTACTCCCCTTCTGAAATATAAAAATATCAAAATATCGCTTTACATAAAGTGATGTCAACAAACCCAGATAAGAACCTGTAACCACATCACTTAGGTAATGACTTCCTGTAACAACACGGCTTGCCGCTATCATAATGGCTGCCGGAAAATAAAAAAACCACCATCGCCGCCACAGAAGGAAGAGGGCCATAGTCAATGCAAATATAGTATTTGCATGTCCTGAAGGAAATGACAACATGTCTGAAGAAAATTCGAAGAAGGAAAACCCATAATAATTCACTTCAAAAAATAATTTTGGGCGCGCTCGACCAAAAATAACTTTTAGGATATCATTTACAATTCCGGAGACAACGATTGATGTGAACAGAAATAAAAAGAGATTGAAGGCATTAATTAAACTTATTTTACGCGGCCTAAATTTGGACAACATAGGCGCTAAGCGTAAAAATAGACACAATATCCCCAAAAGAACAAGATAAATTGCGGAGTGACCTAAAAATGTAATTTTTTTTAGGAAGCGAAATATACTATAATCGGCTGTCTTTAAATAGGTGGCAATAGACTGGTCTGCATAACCTACAAGAAATAAACATAAAACAATAAGTACAAAACTAATCCATAACAAGCTGTTTTCAACATGAGAATCCAATCGCCAGAAATTTCTTTGCCGTTTTTCTTGAACGAGCCCTTTTCCACAATTAGGATTACTTACCATCTATTTATATTAGGAACGAAGTTCCTTCCAGCCTTTTCACTAGCTATCATTGGATAAAAAATCTTGCAAAAAAGAGAACTGCACTCAAAAACCCAGACCCAACCCATAAGGTTTTTATACAGATCCTTCCCCTTTCATATTATCACAAATTTTGTATTAAGACGTTAATTCCCAAGTTCCTGAAGAATTAAACTTGAAATTGGGTAAATCTACACATACTTTTAACAATGTGAGCGGACTTTTAGGCTAATTTCTGACTCTATAGGGAGAAATATTTACGAAAAATGAACAAAAAGGTCAATGATGGAAAGTTATTATAGCTGATGCCGTTTGATAAGAAACCTTATGGTCTTATCCACTTCATGACGAATCCTATCCTTTTCCGGTCCTTTAACAGTATAGGGCCTATCATACAGATTACTCACCTCCATCTCAGGTCCAAACATCATTCCTCCTACCAGACCTGCAAATTCATCCCTTGGTTCAATATCGTTCAGTATGGCCCAGGCCAATGTCCAACATCGAGCTGTACGATAGATATCATAACCACCCCCACCGGTAGCAAGGATTTTTCTGCTGAGTTTTTTAAGTTCCCGAATAATCTCGATGTAAGAATTATTGGTAAGCATGAGGCCGGTGAGCGGATCAGATATCATGGAATCTGCACCTATCTCAGCAACCAAAATATCTGGCCTAAATCCCTCTATAAGGGGAATTACAACCCTATGAAAAACCTCAAGATAAATCTCATCATCTGTTTTTGGAGGTAATGGGATGTTTACCGTAAACCCTTTTCCATTCCCCTCTCCTGATTCCTCTACAAACCCACTGAATGGATAGACATATTTTCCCGATTCATGCATGGATATGAACTGGACCCGGTCTTCATCGTAAAATGCCTCTTGAACACCATTTCCATGATGGGCATCAATATCTAAAAATGTTATTTTTGTCTTATGATTTAATGCCTCCCTAATTGCAATAACAATGTCATTTATATAGCAAAATCCAGATGCCCGAGATGAAAGGGCATGATGATATCCCCCTAGAGGATTAAATACTACATCAGTTTCTTTACCCAATAGCTCAATCATTCCCTCCCAGGTAGCGCCAGCGCATTTTCTGGACCAGTCATATATCCCCTTTAGTGGTGGATTATCCTCTGTGCCAATTCCAAAGAAGAGCATTTCTTCAAATATTTCTCCCTGCCCTACACGTTGAAGCGCATCAAGATAATCTTTACTATGGGCAAGAAGAAGCTTTTCCTGCTTAAGAGAAGGGGGGCTTTTTAGGGTCATGTGTTGCAGATTCAACACCCCGTATCGACGGCAAAGGTCGACAGTCTTCTGGGCGCGTTCAGGCTTAAACGGATGGTCTGGACCAAAATCAAAACGGGCCAATTCATTTGAATAATAAAAAATGGAGTGCAATTCATCTTTCCTATATTACTGCTATGAAACGGCTAATGTATATCTAATCAGTTCTTTCAGCCTCCCAGGATCAATCGGCTTGGTGAGATACAAATCGCAACCGTACTTATCTTCAATTTCAAGATCCTTCTCTCCGGTCTTTGCTGTAAGCATGATTATCTTTACCTTGCTCATTTCATCAGCTCGTTTTCGCACTTTTCTACAGACATCGAAACCCGTCATTTTTGGCATAACCACATCAAGAATCAGTAGGTCAAAATGTTCTTGATCCAATATCTCCAATGCCTCTTGACCCCGAGTAACACATTTAACCTCATAATTAGAAGATCTAAGCAGTTCCTCAAGGGCTTCAAGCACTAATATGTCATCATCCACTACTAATATTTTATGAGACATTGTTACCTCCAGTGTCCTGGGTGGAATGACTTATCTTTGATGAATATATCGGAAGCCTAACAATAAATGTTGTGCCCTTATTCAACTGGCTCTTAACCTCAATCTTGCCCCCGTGGGCATCTATAATCCGATAATTAATGGAAAGTCCGAGACCTGTTCCCTTATCAGAGTCTTTTGTTGTATAAAATGGATTAAATATTAGCTCAATCTGTTCTGAACTCATCCCAACACCGCTATCGCTCACTCTAAGTTCAACCTGCTGCCCTTTCTGGCTAAGATTAGTTTGAATTTTCAGCACCTTTTTTGGGCTTTTTCCCATGGCATCACGCGCGTTGGAGATAAAATTTAATAAAACTTGTTCAATCTGATTTTTATCACCTAATAATCGGGGCAATTTTTCGCCTAACCTTAATTTCACTTCTATGCCTTGATTGAGTAATTGTTGTCCGGCTATCTCTAATACTGAGAATACAGCACGATTAAGATCCATCTCAGTGAATTCAAATTTCGCGTACCGAGAAAACTCCTTGAGTCTATTAACAATGCTTTGGATCCTCTTATTACATCCTTTGAGTAGTGGAAGCTTCTTTTTTAGCCCAGGATTATCATCTATTTCGCTTTCCAATAAATGGAGAAAGGTATCTGAGGCCATAAGGGGGTTATTAATTTCATGGGCTACACCGGCCACCAGATCACCAATGGCCCTCATTTTAACAGCCTGGATCAACTCAGCTTGTGTTTGAGATAATTCTTGCGAAAGCTTCTTCCTGGCAGTAATGTCCCTCAATACACCCATAGTTCCTACAATTTCACCATTGTCATCATATAGGAGGGTATCGGAGGTCCTAGTAGGGATAATTCTATCGCCAATTTTCAATTCAAACTCATAATCCCGGATCCGACCAAATTCCTTGAGTTCACTCATAAATGCTCGTGCCTGATCGATGCCGCCTTTGTAGTAGTTAGATATATGTTTCCCTATAATCTGCCTGCCACGTAACCCAATAAGCTCTTCACCTGCCCGATTGATATAAGTTATATATCCCTTTGCATCGGTCGTAACTACAGCGTCAATGGAGCTCCTTAGGATATTCTCCAGAAATTTTTTTGAATCTCTTAGCTCCTTCTCCAACTGGAATAGGTTTTGCACATGCTGGGTAATCTCCAGAATTCCCTTAGTTTTCCCTGAAGAGTCTTTCAGGCATGTAATCTTAGATATTGCAGGAAAGGAAAGGCCGCTTTTATGCTGGCGATAAAAGCTCTCTTCTGCCCAACCTTTAGTCTTTACAGCCTCAACAATCTGCTCGAAGATATGACTATTCCGGTCCTCTTTTCTAAATGTGAGTTCTGTCAGATATCTATCTTTTGCTTCATCAGGGGTATACCCAAACAAATTGACTGCCCCCTGATTGAACATGATAATCTTCCCATCAAAATCCGTGACTACAATAGCGGTATGAGTTGCAGAGTTAAAAATATCGCTCAGAAGCATATTTCCGGATGACCCGCTAAGCATATTTATCACACACAAATAGTTTTTTTATCATTTTTTTCTTTTCTTAAAAGCCGGCGATACCACAATATTATGAACCAAAAGATAACATTATTTATTTTTCCATAAATCCCGTTTAAAACTCAAGAAATTGAAACATGGACTACAATGTCTCGGCAACGGTGGTGTCTCAATGAATAACCGGCTTCTTAACCCTTTTGCCTTCCAAAGTAAAGGTAAGGGCTGCACCAACGACCAGCAGGCCTGCTGCGGTTAAAAGCCCCCTGCCCTCCAGTCTCAATGGATTGCTTTATCGCCGTCTTGAAGATGCTCCATGTATAAAGAATGCCGAGGGCAAGGTTAATCCTGTTCCGCTAAATGTAACAATCCATGCCTTGTTCTTAACTGAATGTGACATAATTTTCTCCATAGATAATTATTTTCTTTAGTCGAATCAATTCTATTCAACCCTTTCTGCCACTAAGGTATCAACTACACTTGGATCAGCTAAGGTAGTAATATCCCCAAGCTGATCAATATCTCCAGAGGCAATTTTCTTTAGTATACGACGCATGATTTTTCCGCTTCTTGTCTTAGGCAAGCCGTCCGCCCACTGAAGCTTTTCTGGTGTTGCAATAGGCCCAATCTCCGACCTCACATGTTGCACCAGTTCCTTCTTTAGCTCATCGGTTTTTTCTATACCACTATTTAAGGTAACAAAGGCATAGATTGATGTCCCTTTTATTTCATGCGGGTAACCTACCACAGCTGCCTCAGCCACCTTGGGATGAGAAACAAGGGCGCTTTCAATTTCTGCGGTTCCCATCCTGTGGCCTGATACATTGATAACGTCATCTATTCTGCCTGTAATCCAGTAGTAACCATCCTCATCCCTTCGTGCGCCATCTCCAGTGGTGTATTTTCCAGGGAATTGGACAAAGTAGGTCTCTTTAAATCTTTCCGGGTCACCATACACCCTTCTCATTAATCCTGGCCATGGTCGATTAATACAGAGAGCCCCTGAACATGTCCCATCAAGTTCATTGCCGTCATCATCCACGATGCACGGCTCTACCCCAAAGAATGGCAAAGTCGCTGAACCTGGCTTAATGGGTATAGCGCCGGGGAGGGGTGTTATCAATATCCCGCCCGTCTCGGTTTGCCACCAGGTATCCACTATTGGGCATTGGCCTTTACCAACCATATTGTAATACCACAGCCATGCCTCTGGATTGATGGGTTCACCAACACTTCCAAGAAGTTTCAAAGTGCCTATATTGTGTTTCTTTACATATTCATCGCCTTCTTTTGCAATTGCCCTGATTGCAGTGGGGGCTGTGTAAAAGAGATTAACCTTATGTTTTTCAACCACATCCCAAAATCTTCCGGGGTCCGGATATGTGGGGACCCCTTCAAAGATAATGGAAGTTGCGCCATTACAGAGTGGCCCATAAACAATATAAGAATGGCCCGTTACCCACCCAATGTCAGCAGTGCACCAAAAGATATCTTCTTCGTGGTAGTCGAAAATGAGCTTATGGGTTACAGCTACATATACAAGATACCCTCCGGTGGTATGCAGCACACCCTTTGGTTTTCCTGTTGAACCAGAGGTATAGAGGATGAAAAGAGTATCCTCTGCATCCATCTCTTCTGGCGCACAGTTTGCATCTACCTTTGCCATTTCCTCATGGTACCAGGCGTCTATCTTGTCATTCCAGTTGACTTCAACATTGGCCCTTTTCACCACAATATTTATCTCAACACTTGGGCATTTTTTCAGGGCTTCATCTGCATTGTTTTTAGAAGGGACAGCCTTTGCACCCCTGAAGGTCCCATCACAGGAAATCAGGACCTTTGCTTCACAGTCCTGCACCCTATCACGAAGAGAATCTGCAGAAAATCCACCAAATATAATGCTGTGGATAGCTCCGATTCGTGTACAGGCCAGCATGCTAATGGCAAGCTCTGGAATCATCGGTAGGTAGATAGACACCCTATCACCCTTTTTGACCCCTTTTGACTTCAGCACATTTGCAAATTTGCACACCTCTTCATGAAGCTGTTTGTAGGTGAAGGTTTTGCTGTCAGACGGATCATTACCCTCGAAAATGATGGCAATCTTATCGCCTCTCTTTTCAAGCTGCCGATCAAGACAGTTATAGGAGACATTCAATTTTCCATTGATAAACCATTGGTGCTCTGGGGATTTATCCCAATCCCACTCACATACCTTATCCCATTTTTTAAACCAGGTGACATATTCTTCTGCAACTTCAGCCCAATAACCTTCAGGATCGTCTATGGAACGCTGCCACATCTGCTTATATTGTTCCATACTGTTAATATAAGCCCTCTTTTTCCAGGCATCTGTCACAGGAAAAATTTTTCCTTCAAGAGATACTTCATTACTCATAACTTATCCTCCTTTTAGTAAACTATTTACATATGTTTGGATATTATTCATGACTTACGGTTAAGATCATCTCCCAACAATCACCGCTGGAGCCAATACGTTTAAAACCAACCTTACGATATAGTGCGATTGCTACATAATTTTTTCTCTCTACAGTCAACCAAATGGTAGAAAGATTCTCCTTTTGTGCCCATTCTATGACATATATTGTCATATTTGTACCAATACCCTGTCTCTGAAAATCGTTATGAATAAATATGAAATATTCAGCCCAGTTTGTTGGTATTGAAAAAAGGCTGACATGCCCAATTACATTATCTTCAAATAAGGCCAGGAGATTTGTACCGTTGCTAATTATATCTTGAACCCATTGGTGTCTTTTGTCTTTATCGGCTGGTGGAAGCCCCTGAACAGAACCAAGGGGCTTATAGGCATCATACATTTGTATTAATGATGTAAAATACCTTTCCTCATAGGGTACTATTTCAATAAGAAAGCCTTTTTGACTCTTTATCGTCTGCTTATATGAGAATTGTCTCATCTCTTTCTTGCTTAAACCATATTGGTAAAATTGAAACCAGAGGGCTTGAGCTCTTTGTTTATTGACTCAACATCCTGGCTCTTAAATCTCAAAACAGACAGCATTCGAATATTTTGAATCTCCCTTATTTTTGCATCCAGAACTAATGTCTTGGTAACGTTCAAAAGGCTTCGCATTTAGAAGGACATGGAACTCTCTTTTAAGAAATCCGCAACAAGAATTCTTACATGCTTATGGAACGCCCCCTATGCCCTAACCATAGATCTGGAACAGAAAGGCAGGACATGGGGCTCTCTTTTCAGAAAACGAAAAATTGGTTGC
>CAYRFN010000132.1:0-10663 GCA_964423495.1 uncultured Desulfobacteraceae bacterium | reverse complement strand
GGAATTCTCATCAACGCCAATGATGCGCCATGGAGAAGAAATTTTGATCTAGCACATGAGTTATTTCATGTCATAACCTGGAATGTTTTCTCTCCTGAAGAAATTGGTAATGGTACGATAAAAACTAGGCCGGAACAATATGCAGACATCTTCGCTTCAAATCTTTTGTTACCTGAAACTCATCTCCTCGATTCACTCAAAGAAACGGCTGCTAACAATGAAGTCAGATTCATCGATATCATTGAGCTGGCCAAAGATTTCGGTGTTTCAACAGAAGCAATCCTTTGGAGACTTGTCAATCTTGAAATACTTAAAAAATCTCGTGTGCAGAAGATCTTGGATAACCAGAAATTCCATAATCTGGATCGGAGTATGCGTCGAAAATTATATAAAGGTGACAGGCCGTCCAAGTTTCCTTCAAGATTTATATCTCTTGCTTGCAGATGTTTGATGGAAGGCAAGATATCAAGAGGCACCTTTGCAGAATATCTGGAAATAGATCGGGCTGAGATAGACGACTATCTGGATGAAGCTGGATTTGTGGAAGAAACCTATGCGAAAATTGCTGCTGCTTGATGCCGATGTTATCATTGATCTCCATACTCTCGGTTTGTTTGGAAAAATAAGAAAAGCTTATGATATCCGTCTAACCCAGGAAGTTTTTGAAGAAGCAAAGTATTACAAGAAGGATGGGGCAAAAATTAATATTGTCCTTAAAGATGTTACAATAATCGATGATATTGATCTTGAAAAATTGGGACAGGTACAAAGGGAAGCAAAAGAAGCGAGGTTGGGAATAGACCCAGGAGAGTCCACATCAATAGCCTATTTAATTCAATCAGAAGAAGACATAACCTTTTGCTCTTGCGACCAGGCTGCTATCAAACTTATTTCTTATTTGGAACTTGAGCAAAAATCAATCAGCCTTGAAAAGGCCCTTCAGTCCGCTGGATATCATGGAAAAAAGCTTTACCCGAGACATCTTGAGAAAAACTTCAAGACAGCCGTTAAAGAAGGAAAAACGCTGAGGATTCAATTTAAAAAGCTTGTATAGCATTTCTATTAAGATCTTTCAGTAGTGAGATAATTGCCGAGAGATTATAAATTAAAAAGTCAATAATGAAATCAAAACAGCGACTTCAGCCAAACCGTTTGGGTTTGGCATTCGCTCTGATTTCTTGTAAAAAGGAATAAGTCTTACAAATGGAGAAATATCATGGCGCAAATCCAATTTAAGGGTAAATCGTTTGTTCAAAATCACCATCTGCTTGTCAAATACCATGATGAGCTGATCCCCAGAAAGTGAAAGAGATGACATTTGCTTCATTAAGAAAAGTGTTGAGGGAAAAGGCAATATTCGTTCTTGTGCACGTTCTGAACGAACATTCCGGTCGACATTTCTGCCCTGTTATCTTTTACCCCTGTAATATTCGAGATCTATCGTTAGGTAGATAAAGGAGTCGCCCATGGAGAAGATCAAGCCAACATGGAATCATCCGGGAGGGAAGCTTATTGAACTTGGGCCAGCGACATTAACAGACGAAGAGCTTCTCGCCATTTTGATAGGAAGCGGTTATAAAGGAAGGACGGCCCAGGACATCGCAAAGGAACTGCTGGATAAATATCATTCCATAGCTGGACTTTTAGGAAAGATATCCACGGATTTTTCACATATTAAAGGTTTAAAAAACGGCAAGATTGCGCGGATTGCGGCTCCATTTGAAATGACAAAAAGGATATTCAGCGAGAACAAATGGAATCTTCCCAACAGCAGGCTTGTGAAACTAACCCTGGCCGAGCTGTCCGATACTGATATCCTGGCCGTGATCATCGGGGGCGGGTATAAAGACAAGACGGCAAAGGATCTTGCAAAAGAATTACTGGATAAATATAAATCAATCAGCGGCATCATGGGGCAAAAGCTCTATAACATCGCGCAAATTGAGGGGTTAGGTGATGTCAGGGTGGTCAGAATTGCCGCCGCTTTGGAAGTAGTGCACAGAATTGCGAAAGCGCTCGAAAGGGAATAGGTTTGAAAAGGAATAGGCTGAAAAAACCAAGAAAAGTGGATGCTTCGGCAACAGACGCCGGGCAGGTCGTTCACCTGAACCGTCAAATTCCTCCCCTTGCCCATACCTCCATGTATCTGTGGCACAAATACTGGTCAAGGAAGACATGGAATGTGGTAGGGGAATATATTAAGACGTATTGTCCGGAGGGTGGTATCGTATTTGACCCTTTTGCAGGCAGCGGTATTACTGCAATGGAGGCCCTCAAAAATGGAAGGAGGATAATTGTTTGTGACCTAATACCCATTGCTACAGAGATTACCCGTCTCACCATCAAACCTGTTAATGGAATTCATCTTTATGAAGCGTTTAAACGGGTGGAGGAAAAGGTAAAAGCCAGGATTGAAAGCCTTTATCTTACAAGATGCCGGCAATGCGGTAGCGAGGTTGTCTTTGATTGCGCTATATGGAAAGGAGAAGAGTGTTTAGAAATCCACTATCAATCATGTCCACGCTGCGGGGACAGACAGGAGAAAGACTGCAAACTCGGCCCATATGATAAAGACCTCCTTAAAAAGATTAAAAAACAGAAAATAAAGGAATGGTATCCTTCAAATCCTTTCTACTATCCGGATGGTAGACCGTTTAAGAAAAAAGAACGATATGAATCGGTAGATGAGCTCTTTACAAAAAGAAACCTTCAGGCCCTTGCGTGGTTGATGGAGGCCATAGAAGAAGATCCCAAAAAAGAACTGAGAGATTTTTTGAAAATCGCCTTTTCCTCAATGGTACACCTATGCACAAAAATGGTTCCAGCTATTAAACCAACACCGGGAAGCCACCAGACAGCGTTCAGTTCGACATGGACACAGCATAGCTACTGGTATGCATCCCGTCACATGGAGCAAAATGTATGGAACAAGTTTAACAGTGCCATCAACGGCCATCAAGGGATTCTGAAAGCAAAGAAGGAATCGAACGAGATCTTCAAGGACGTAAAAATAGCCTCGTCATTTAAGCAAGTCCTTTCCGGCAGGGCAGATGTCTATATATATAACGGCTCTTGTTTTGACCTCATGAAAAAAATGCCGGAAGAGTCGGTTGACTACATATTTACAGATCCACCTTACGATGCCTCGATTCAATTCGGTGAGCTTTCCTATATGTGGGTATCATGGCTCAGAATGAATACTGATTATATCAAGAAGATTCTGGCAAACGAGATTATCAGGAATGAGCACCAGCATAAGGACTTTACTGTTTACCACTCCCTTTTATCATCCGGTTTCCAGCAGATGTTCAGGGTCTTAAAACCTCAGCATTATCTCACGGTCACTTTTCACAACCCTACCTTTAAGGTACGTAATGCCACAATCAGGGCCGGTGTGTTTGCAGGTTTTGAATTCGAAAAGATTCACCATCAGCCTCTCGGGCAGGTTTCAGCCAAGGCGATGTTACAGCCTTTTGGCTCGGCCCAGGGGGACTTTTATCTCCGGTTTAATAAACTGAAAACTGCTGTTTCAAAGCCTGAAGAGATTGACGAGGTCAGATTTGAAAACATCGTGGTCGAGACAACCATTGGCCTCCTGGCAGAGAGGGCAGAACCCACGCCATATACAATTATTATAAACTATATAGATCCTGTTCTTGCAAAACATGGCTTTTTCGGAAGTCTCCACACAGGACTTGACATAAATACGGTCCTCAAAAAACACCTCAATAAGGAATTTGTTTTGCTTCCTGCAAAGGTAGGCAAAGCAGAGGGGAAACTCTGGTGGTTCAGGGACACCTCAATTGTGCCAAGGCTGAATGAGATTCCATTGACTGAAAGGGTGGAGCAGACGGTTTACAGAAAGCTCCGTCAGATGGGCAGGGTGACATTTACCGAGATGTGGGACGCGGTTAGCACGGAGTTCCCAAATTCCCTTACATCTGACAGCACAAGCATCAAGGATGCCCTGAGTATCTATGCAAGGCCCATTTCTGGGGGCTATTGGCTCTTGAAACCGGAAATCCAGCAGCGTGTCAATCAGCACAGTGAGATCCTTGCGATACTTGCCACCATTGGCAAGAAAAGAGGGCATGATATCTGGATTGGGAAAAGGGAACAACGTGAAAGAGACAGTGGGCTCGTGGCAAAAGGTAAAACTCTTGAAGAGTATATGACAGTTGAACAATTGAAGGTCGATAATGCTTCAAATCAGAGTGTAATCGAGAATATTGACCTTATCTGGATAAAGGGTAAAGAGATTAAGGCTATCTTTGAAGTAGAGTCAACCACTACGATGACCAGCGCCTTGATGCGGGGTTCGAATGTAGACGCGAGGGTCGATAAATTTATGGTTTTACCGGAAGAACGAGAAGGTCAACTAAGAAGAAAATTGACCTCTCCGCTATTTAAAGATCATTTTGAAAATGAGAATTGGCAACTGATATATTTTGATACTCTTAGAAATGCCTACACAAAGCAAAAGGCAAGAATAGATATTTACAGCTTGACAAATGAAAAGACCAACCCATCAAAAAATAAGGGGGGGACAAGTGTTCAAATTCAGGGACGGCTGTTTTGAAGTGAAGGGATTTGAGTATATATTAGGTCCGTTCGAAGCATTAAGCTGCAAAGCGTTGGCGTGATGTAGTCCCCGACTGTGGAGCGATGGTCAAATGGAATTTTGGTGTACAATAAGATTCAAAGAAATTAATAACACTCGATCATACTTCGGATGATAGAATTTGAGCTTTTAAGAGTCTAACCATTAAGAATAATTTAAAATGTTAACACCCAAACAAAACACTCAATCAGAAGGAAAACAATTTCGCCTGGTCAAATTCTTTGCCTGGGCCAGCTTTATTGTTTTGATTATATTCAGTTTTCCTTTATCTATGGTCATCTCCCAACAGGCCAAAGATATTTTAATGAAGAGTTATGAAAACTACGCCTTTTTACTGGGCGAGAATTTGAACCATCAGGTCTTTCAAAATTTTGTGATTCCGGTCACCATGCAGTTCGGGCCTATCAAACTGAGTGAAGAGAAGCAATCTGAATTGATGGATAAAGTCGTACGAAATACGATCCATGGCTTTAATATAGATCTGGTCAACATCTATGATATTGGAAAAGGGGTTATTGCCTATAGCACTGACTCAGAGCTGGTTGGGAAAAAGGGAGAAGATAGTTTGGGATATAGAAAAGCGGTTAAAGGAGGATCTTCTTCAGGACTGATAACGGAAGGTTATAATTTTTTTGGAATTGGATTAGAAATAATGGGGCGTGAGAAGAAACTCAGGACATATATCCCGTTCAGAGGGGTAGTCCCCTCAACCGGCGAAGGATTTGTTGGAGGAGTCTTTGAATTAACTCAGGATTTGACTAAAGAATATCGGTCAATCGTCAAACTTCAATATCTTATCTTTGGACTTTCTATCCTCATCATGGGCCTGATTTTCGTGGCACTTTTACTGATTGTTCGCAAGGCAGAGAGAACATTAGGGCAAAGGGCCAAAGAGCAAAGAGAACTTGAAGCCCAATTGAATCATTCTGAGCGCTTAGCTGCTCTGGGTCAGATGGTTGCAGGTGTTTCCCACGAAATAAGAAATCCCTTAGGTATTATTCGTAGCACAGCAGAACTTCTGGGCGGAATGCCTGATTCCAACGATGCGAAAAAAAAGCTTTCCGACGTAATAATGGAGGAATCAAGTCGTTTAAATAACATTGTCTCCGAATTTTTGGATTTTGCCCGGCCCCAGGAACCTAATTTTCAGGACTGTTATCTGGAGGAAATAATAAAGAAAAATCTTTTTTTCTTGCGCCCTGAATTTGATAAGGAAAAAATTATTGTGCAAGACAATCTAAACAGTCGATCTTTTAAACTTGAGGCAGACCCTCAGCTCCTATACCGGAGTTTTCTCAACATTTTTTTAAATGCCATTCAATCCATGAAAAATGGTGGCACTTTGATTGTGAACATAGAGGAGGATAAAGATCATTATATTGTTGATATCTCAGATACAGGGAGCGGTATAAGTAAAGAAAACTTAAATAAAATATTTGACCCTTTTTTTAGCACAAAAGATAAGGGAAGCGGCCTTGGCCTTTCCATTGTAAGGAATATTATTGAAGCACACAAAGGATCAATGTGGATAGAAAGTAAGGTAACAGTTCCCGAGGGGCGAGAGGATTCAGGCACTAAGGTCATGATTAAATTACCAAGGGGATAATAGGGGCTATTTTATAATGGAAACAATCCTGATTGTAGATGACGAAAGAAACTACTTAGTGGTTCTTGAAGCACTTTTAGGGCCAGAGGGTTATGAAATTCTTACAACTGATAATGCCCCAGATGCCGTCCGCCTGGTCCGAGCGGCTGACCTTGATCTGGTTATCACCGATATGAAGATGCCAGGAATGAACGGTATGGAACTTCTGGAAGAATGCAAAAGTATAAAGACAGAGCTTCCTATTGTAATAATGACCGCCTACGGGACAATCGAATTGGCTGTGGAGGCAATGAAAAAGCATGCATACGATTACATTACAAAGCCCTTTCAGAATGAACAACTAAAGCTTACTGTCAAGAAAGCTCTAAAAAATTATCGCCTTATCAAAGAAAACAGGCTCCTGAATGAGGCACTTTCTGATCGCTTTAAATATGGGAATATTATTGGCAAGAGTGAACCCATGCTCAAGGTCTATGATCTAATTGAGAAAGTGGCTCAATCTAAGGCCTCCGTTTTGATTACTGGCCCTTCAGGCACTGGCAAAGAACTTATTGCCAAAGCCATACACTTCAATGGTCCAAGGAAAGATCGGCCCTTTGTTTCCATTAACTGTGGAGCTCTAACAGAAACATTATTGGAAAGTGAACTTTTTGGCCATGAGAAAGGAGCTTTTACAGGGGCCATAGCCATGAAAAAAGGTCGATTTGAACTGGCTAACGAAGGGACTCTCTTCTTAGATGAAGTCAGTGAGATGCCCCCTTCCCTCCAGGTCAAGCTCCTCAGGGTGCTACAGGAAATGGAATTTGAGAGAGTCGGGGGAACAAAGACCATAAAAGTGGATGTTCGTGTTCTTTCAGCATCTAATAGGAATATCAAAGACGATGTGACCGAAGGTGCCTTTCGTGAGGATCTTTTCTATAGGCTTAATGTAATTCAGATTGAAGTCCCCCCATTACGCGAAAGGACTGACGATATTCCCTTACTTGTAAAGCATTTCATTGAGAAATATAAGAGTGAGAAAGCGAAAGGTAAAATTGAATTAAGCCCTGAAGTGTGGAAAATGGTTTACACCTACCCATGGCCTGGCAACGTGAGGGAACTGGAAAATGCCATTGAAAGGGCTGTTATCCTCAATTCAGGTAATATGATAACGCTTGAAGATTTTTCAGAAGAACTAACAGGGGCACAAGCTGAATTCAATATTGACAGTATTATTCCCCCCAATGTACCTCTTTCAGATGCGCTTGAACAGATTGAAGAAAAAATGGTAAGAAGAGCACTTTCTCAATGCAACAATATCCAGGCCCACGCTGCAAAAAGCTTAGGAATTACAAAGAGCTTAATCCAGCATAAAATGAAAAAGTACAAAATAGTAATTTAGAGGTAAACATTTTTGTACCTATGTTTTTATAACAATTTAAATTAGTTATATAATATTTTCTCAATTCCGTTATCTTTTGGTACAATTTTTTGTACCTTATGAAGAAAGATCGTAAGAACCAAAATAAATAATTCTCAAAAAATACCTTTTAAAAACAACTACTTATCTAATAAAAGCTCAAAAATATTACTTTTGGCAAAGATCTTGCATAAGTATATATCGATTCATTTCATTACTCTTCCCTCCTAAGAAACCAACCGGACTTTTACCGGTTGGTTTTTTTAATATCCTAAACGCCTCAAGGTTCTCGTGTCTTTGGTCCAGTTCTTATCTACTCTTACTACTAAATCAAGATAGACCCTCATACCAAACTTTTTTTCCAGTTCGAGTCTTGCTGAACGGCCTATGGCCCTGATCATTCGGCCCTGCTTTCCTATTAAAATACCTTTCTGTGAATCTGTTTCAACGTGAATGCAGCCCGAAATAGAAAGAAGATGCTTATTTGTTATCTTTTCCATTTTACTAATCGTGACAGCGCACGAATAAGGCAATTCTTCTCTGGTATGAAAATATATCTTTTCCCGGATAATCTCAGAAACCAGAAATGTTTCCGGCTTATCGGTCCTCATTTCCATTGGGAAAAATTGAGGGCCTGGTTTCAATCTCGATTTTAGCTCTTTTATAAGCGTATCGACCCCATCACCCGTAAGAGCAGAAATAGGGAGGATTACATCAAAAAGACATAGTCGCCCAAATCTTTCAATAATCGGTAACAGGTGTTCTTTAGGGCATATGTCGATCTTATTGACAGCCAATATGCAAGGTTTTTTTATCCGTTTCAGATTGCCTACAATGGATGGGATTTCGAGATCATCAGGACTTTTAATATCGATTATCAGTACCAAGACATCAACTTCTTTAAAGGCTGCAATTGCGGATTTAACCATACTTTTGTGGAGAGCGGTCCAGGTTTTATGAATTCCTGGTGTATCCACAAGTACCATTTGAAACCCATCTCCGTGATGTATACCGATGGTACGATTTCTTGTTGTTTGTGGTTTTGGTGACACGATAGCCAGTTTCGTACCGAGAATATGATTCAAAAGGGTGGACTTACCCACATTTGGGGGACCTATGATGCCAATAAAACCTGATAAGAAACTCATTCTTTCTCTATCCTCACACTCCCTTTTGGAATAGAATCATCAGATTCAACTTTGATGATCTTAGCCCCTGTCTTGGTCTTAATCCACTTAATACCCTGATTTTTATAGCCCCTAACCAGAGGAATTTCCCTTTTTGGAGCCATAACTCTGATCATCGATGTTGTTCCCGGCCTTGGAAGCAAATGTTCAATTTTCTTTTGATGTATACCAGCACGAACCAGAAACCCGAAACTGGGATGCCAGGGGCCGGCAATGATCTGTCCTTTCTCAAGTAAAGATGGGGAGCTCATGAGTCCCAATCTGATTACGGGAATGCCATCACTTTCAAGCCTAATACAGCTATCTATACAGATATTAACAGCATCCTCACAACGTAAGGGTTGATACTTTCCTTCCTTATACCAAAGGGCAAGCTCTGTGCCCCGTATGACCAGTGTGGGATATAATCGAACCATGTCTGGCTGCAGAGCTATTACCTGTGTGATCGTTGATCGAAATTTGTCATTTGAATCACCGGGCAAACCCGGCATAAGCTGTATACCCACGCTGAATCCCATTGTTCTCAACATCTGAACCGCTCTTGCCGTGTCCTCAGCCGTATGCCCTCTCTTTGAAAGCGAGAGAACTTCATCATCCATAGATTGACATCCCAGCTCTATGGTATCAACACCGCAGTCTTTCATTAACTCCAAACGTTCTTTATCAAGGGCATCCGGTCGTGTTGAAACCCTGATAGATCGAAAAAGGCCCTGTCTAATGTAAGGGACTACTGCTTCAATGAGCTCTTTTATTCTACCCAAAGAAAGCATGGTAAAAGTACCACCATAAAAGGCAACTTCGGGCTCTCTTCTCACATCAAAATCCTTTGAAAGGATAGCCTTATCAAGGACCTTTTCTACATGCTTTTTATTGATTTTTTGATTGGGCTGTGAAGTTATTTTTTCCTGTTCACAGAAGACACATCTCTCTGGACATCCCAGGTTGGGGATAAAGATTGGTACAATTAAAGTTTTCAATTGCCTTTCAAACAAAAAAAGGCCTCCCTGGCCACCTTTTGTTCGGCCTCCTTTTTGCTCTTCCCCTCTCCTTCAGCCAGGATTTCACCGTTTAGGGTCAACATAACTTTGAAAGTTTTATCATGGGGCGGACCGTTCTCTTCAACCAAGCGGTATTTTGGTAAGGCCTTGTAGGTCTGTTGAGTATATTCCTGGAGCAGGCTCTTATAATCATACAGCATCTCTTTTGTGTCAACCATATCAAGCAGGGGTAAAAACAATCTGTGAATGATCTCAAAAACCCTGGCAAATCCGGCATCCAGATAAATTGCCCCAAGAAGTGCTTCCATGGTATCTGCGAGTATGGATGATTTTTCTCGTCCACCTGTTTGTTCTTCTCCTTTGCCTAATAGGAGGTAGTCACCCAAGCGTAATGACAAAGCCACCTGACAAAGCCCTGCCTCGTCTACTACCATTGCCCTATACTTTGAAAGATCCCCTTCTTCGGCATCTTGAAAGATTTTCATTAGTATATCGCTAACTGCAAGATCCAGCACAGCGTCTCCCAAAAATTCAAGCCGCTCATTATCTGATATATTTAGATCTATCTGTTCATTCACATAAGAAGAATGCCTGAATGCCTGAAAGAGTAATTCGGGATCCTTGAATGTGTAGCCCAACTTCCTGCTCAAGTCATCAAAATTTCTATTCTCTGAGTCCAAACCTGCTGACATAATATACCTAATCTGTTGGTAATGTTCAAAAGTATTTACATTCAGCTGTTACTTAGACAGTTTATGTGCCTTTCGATTTCTTTAAGAAGGACATGGAATTCTCTATTAAGAAAGTCGCAGTTTAGCCATGGCAGGACATGGGGCTCTCTTTTCAAAAACG
>CAYRFN010000131.1:0-10730 GCA_964423495.1 uncultured Desulfobacteraceae bacterium | reverse complement strand
ACAGCCCCGGCGCCAACCACAGCCCCGGCGCCAACCACGGAACCAGCGCCGACAACAGGGGAACGCGAGCCGCTCATATTCGTGGTTCCGCAGCCAGAACCAGCGCCTCCACCTGGTCCGGGAACACCCAAGTACGGTGGTGTTCTGACAGTCTGTCACGAAGACGATGCCGTCGCTTTAGGTAATCCAGCGCTGGGCAAACCTGGCGCTGACAGTTGGGCAGCTTTATATGCCCTTGAGAGGCCATGTAAGGCTGATCCTGCATGGAACCTGTATCCATGGCTGGCGGATTGGTGGAAAGAAGATTACTCGACGTTGTCGCTGACAGTACACTTCAGGCCGGGCATCAAGTTCCATGATGGCACAGACATGAACGCGGCGGCGGCAAAATGGAACTGGGAACTGTATATGTCTCAGGAGAAAGGAGCAGTTAAGAACATAAAGTCAATAGATATTATTGATGACTACACCGTTAAGGTTAATTATGCAAAGTGGGACGTTGAACTAGCGCAAAATCTGCTGGCTGACCAGGCTTCATGGATGGTATCGCCAACAGCATGGGAAAAGAATGGCATAGAATGGGGCAAGCAAAATCCGGTAGGCACTGGCCCATTCAAGTTCAAGAGCCGTGAGCATGACGTAAACATCATATACGAGAGGAACGATAACTACTGGCTGGAGGGTAAGCCATATCTGGATGGAGTTAAGATTCTCATCATCAAAGACGCGACGACAAAGATGGCTGCCTTTCAGGCGGGAGAGATAGATGCAATCCCAACCGGGGTGCGAGTGGAGGAGGCGGAACGACTGAAAGATGACCCCAGATACCGAGTTGAATGTTATCCCGGTGGAGGGCTAACCTGGCAGTGGGGTGGTGATGGTTCGAACCCGGATTCTCCCTTTGCCGATGTCAGGGTTCGGCACGCCATAGGGTATGCTATTAACTGGGAGGCGATATGTAAAGGTCCCCTCCTCGGCTATGCCACGCCTATCCACCAGTTGGGCGCCTTTGACAGCTGGTGGTACAACCCGAATGTAAAAGGGCATCCGTATGACCCTGTGAAGGCAAAACAGCTACTGACTGAGGCTGGCTATCCCAATGGCTTCGAGATGACTATCAATTTTCTCAGTACGAGCGACGGAATACTAGTCCACACTGCTGTGCAGGCCGATTTGGCTAAGATAGGCGTTAAGGCTACTCTGAATCCTTTAGCACAAACTGGCTTTGAAAATGTCAGACGTATGGGTTGGGAAAATGGCACCGTTACGGAACGCATGGGAGGGTCGATCGGTATGGCTTATCTCTTTGCATACTCAACGACCAGACCCTTTTATCCGAGCATGGTTAAGGCGACCGAGGTTGATGATGCGATTGCCACGTACCGAACGTCGATCACACCGGAAGAAAAGAAGGCGAACGCCTACAAAATTGCGGAATTAGTACACGACAAGTATGCCCAGATGTTGGGCATGTTCGTATACGACAGTATCGCTATCTGCCATTCATACGTTAGGGAGCAGGATAAGGGTGATTTCTTTAAGGACACCAACTCATGGCAGAAGGACTTTGCTTTTATCGGCAGCGTCGTCTCCACCCAACCTCAGACTCTATGGATAGATCGCTGATGCGGGTAAGTGGGGTGAGCCAGGAAACTTTGGCTCACCCCCCCACTTACCCTTGTCTTCCGCCGGTTTATCAAATGAGCGCTACTAATAATATATGACATATATATTCTCAGCACCGGTACTACTGACGGTCAAGGCCGATTGGTTTTGGTAAATTGTAGCGATTATGGCATGAAATGAGTTGAAGTAAGACACATGGCTTAATCCTAGTAGAGTGCTGAAAACGGGAGAGATAAATATATGAGAGAATTAAGTTAGTTGGTAAGATCTTTTACGCACAGTGTGTCATATTAAAATTGAAAAAGGAGAACATGAGTAAATGACTACAAAAACGAATCGGAAATACGAGCATTTATTTTATACGCATGATCCAACAGCAAGGCCTGGTGTGCCTCAGCACGAAGGTAAACTGGTCGGTGTCATGACGTATAGTAGTATGCAAAACAAAGACGCCCCTCACTGGTGGAAAATTAACCTGGTATATAAACCAGGAGTTGGCTGGGGAGATGGCGAGCCACTGGGTGCCCCCGGCAGTGGAGCTTGGAAGACTCCACATAAACACGCCCAATACGAGATGTTTGGCTTCTTTGGGACTGACCCCGACCATCCCGATGATTTGGGGGGGACAGTCGAGTACTGGATTGGTGAGGGAGATGAGGCGGAAATGTATACAATTACCAAACCGACAACCATCCTTATCCCACCGCATACACCACATCTGCCGGAATACTTTAAAGAGGTGCATCACCCTTTCATAACCGTAGTGGTTCTCGATTATCCTGTGTGGGATTACGGCGCTATTGAATGGCTTCACACATACCCCAAGGGTTTTGAGCATTATCTGCTAGAGCAACCCTACCAAAGATGAAGCTAAGCATTATTTAGCTCTAAAGAAAGACTAAGCAGAGTAAGATGGCTAGACTGCGCATTTTCGTTCAAACCGGCCAACGGTTTCGTTCCAAATCAGCGACCGATTTGAATTGGGAATTGCTGGAAATGACCGGAGACGCTGGCGCTGGCGTAGATTTAGGTTAACTTAGATTCGTGTCATTAAATCTTCACTGGCTTCCCCTCAGCATGCTGAGGGGAAGCCAGTTAACTTCGCGGATGGAATGTGGTAAACCAGAATCAACGTAGTAAATAGAGGCTTTGATGAGAGCAAAGCAAGAGAAGCAGTTGACGATGCTGAGCTTTGTAATTGCTGACCAGTTAGTACCTAAAGACCACCCTATCCGAGAGATCAAGCCTATAGTAGAAAACGCTCTTCACGAACTATCCTGAACATGCAATCGGATGTATACTGAGACAGGTTGGCTGTCGATACCTTCTGAACACTTACTTAAGTTTTGTCTGCTTATTGCTCTGTACTCGGTACGCAGCGAGCGGCAGTTCTGTGAAAGGTTACAATATGACCTGCTATTCAAGTGGTTCTTGGATTTGAACATCATATACCCGGCATTTGATGCCTCGACCTTCTCCAAGAACAAAGAGAGGCTAGTAGATACCCACGGGTAAAACCCGTGGAACTCTGCCCTTGCGGGTTATTAGAGCATGAGGTGGCAAGGGCGTTTCTGGGGGTAGTGCTGGAAGAAGCGCGTCGACGCAAGCTGCGGGAGCATCATTTATGATTAAAAAACAGTCGTTTTTGTAAATCGTATGATTATGCAGAATTTGTTCGTGGGAGTGAAGGATGACACCTTACATCATACGTAGGTTAATACATACTGTTGTTATTCTGTTCATAGTTTCCATCTTTGCTTTTTTGCTGATGCATATCATACCGGGAGATCCGATTCGCGCGATGGTGGGCATAGAAACAACCGAAGAGGAGATTGAGTTTAGGAGGGCGCAGTTAGGGTTAGACAAACCGGCAGCCGTGCAATACGTAAACTGGATAGCTAACGTTTTTCGTGGTGATTTTGGTCTGTCGTTTCGCTACGGTGTGCCGGTAAACCAGCTTTTTATCAAACGTCTTCCTATTACTGCCTATTTGGGCATTCTATCCTGGATTGTTAGTCTCGTCTTTGGAATATTAGTTGGCATAATCAGCGCGGTAAGGCGTGGCACCTTTCTCGACCAGTCGCTCGTAGTATTAGCCACGACGGGTATATCTGTTCCCATATTCTGGGTGGGTGTATTAGGCATCTATCTATTTGGGCTTTATTTGGGCTGGCTTCCAATTCAAGGATTCGTGATGCCAAATGTCGATTTTTGGAAGAGTCTACGGTACGCGGTAATGCCGGCTTTTTGCTTGGCAGTTCCTTCTATAGGTAGTGTGGCCCGTCAGACCAGGTCGAGCATGCTCGAGGTAATCCAACAGGACTATATCAGGACTGCCAAATCCAAGGGTTTATCCGAACGAGTTGTGGTGCTGAAACACACTTTGAAAAATGCCCTCGTTCCGGTTGTTACTCTAGTAGGCCTACAAGTACGCATCCTGATTGGCGGCACAGTACTTATAGAGACAGTTTTTAATATCCCTGGCTTGGGCAGACTGCTTGTTGATGCCGCCTTCAATAAGGATTACCTTATTGTGCAAGGGGGCGTCCTCGTCGTTGGAGTAGCAACTTGCCTGGCAAATCTAGCGGTCGATATCTCCTATGGTTGGCTTGACCCCCGAGTAAGATATTAGTAAGTATCAAACTATGTCTGAAGTCAGTATATCTCCTCCGGCGCTGGAAGTAGCTAGACCGCGGGTTAGCGAGTTTCGCCGTATCATCAAGGTGATGTTTGACCGTTGGGTGGTTGTGGCGGGCACTGTAATAGTCTTATTTTTTATAATAATCGCCATTTTAGCTCAATGGATTACCCCTTATGACCCGAATATAATGGATTACGCGGCTATACGGCAGCAACCTTCGATGGAGCACATTCTGGGTACCGATGAATTAGGGAGGGACGTAGTGAGTCGCATGATAGCTGGCTCACAGGTTTCTCTTTTGGTTGGCGTGATAGGGGTTGGGATTGCTGGCAGCCTTGGTATGTGTCTAGGATTAATCGCCGGCTACTTCAGCGGCTGGATAAATACCATTATCATGAGGTTCATTGATGCGCTTTTGTCTATGCCCCCGATGATACTAATTCTAGCTATTTCGGCTATGTTGGGAGGAGGGCTCAAGAATGTTTTGATTGCTCTGGGTATCGGCATGATGCCGATGTATTGCCGTTTGATGTGCGGCCAGACTCTCACAATCAAGGAAAATGACTATGTAACCGCCGCTGGTGCCATCGGAGCTAGCGACTGGCGTATCATGATTAGGCATCTTTTGCCAAATGCCTTCCCGCCGCTGCTGGTACAACTGACCATAAACATAGGTACGGCTATTATGATGGAGGCTTCCCTCAGCTTTCTCGGCATCGGCATATCGCCGCCCCTGGCAAGCTGGGGAAATATGGTTAATTCTGGCTTCCGGTATTTAGTAACCAATCCTTTGCTCTCTTTCGCCCCCGGGCTGGCTATACTGATTGTTGTTCTATCAATTAACATGATGGGTGATGGATTGAGGGATGCTTTGGACCCCAGGCTCAGGGGGGTTTTATGATGCTGGCGGTGGTGATGGTGATGGTATGACACTGTTACAAGTCAGAAATTTGAAGACGTATTTCCATACTATGGCAGGTACAGTTAAGGCTGTAGATGGCATTTCTTATGACGTCAATGAGGGAGAGGTGGTCGGTCTGGTCGGGGAAAGCGGCTGTGGCAAATCAGTAAGCCAGCTTTCGGTAGTGCAATTAATTCCGATCCCACCAGCCGAGATAGTTGATGGCGAGGCTATTTTCCAAGGTGAGGACCTGTTGAAGTACGAGGCCGATGATGATGAGATGCACTCTATCCGTGGCGGGAAGATAGCGATGGTATTCCAAGAGCCGATTGTGAATCGTCAGGGAAAATGAGACACAATTGAGACATAAAGTAATGGACACTTGGGGAGCCTTGGTGGCCTTACTCACTCCAATAGCAGTGTTATGTAGGGTCTTTAATCGTGAAGCACAGCATTGTACCAGGTGGCGCTCGACTCTGGAGCCTGTCTCAAAAGTCGAAGTTTCACGCCTGGACCGGAAATAGACTAGCTTCAGAAAATTACGGTTTTTATATTTATGAGACAGGCTCTCTGCCCGATCTCCCCGTCTTAATTCTCGTAGTGAAAAAAAGGTTCCTTTTTCAACTCGGTGATTCAGCTAGGCGGATTTGAGTGTGGATGCCACCGGACCTTTTTTATCTACATTGAACAGTCGGTCACTTTGTTCACTCCTCGCACTAACTAACCTTCTGCTATTTCCGTCCCTGGTCCTTGATGACCTTCTTAGGATGCTTTGCTAGATACCTAATTCTGCGTAAATAGAAGTCTTCGCTAAGCTGCTGCCCTTTCTTCGCCATCTGTAATCCCTCCCTTAACATTTCTATAAAAACTCGGCCTATGACATGTCGAGCCTCATGCTGGTCTATCCCTGTTGCAAGCAAGGCATCATAAGCTTGGGAAATTTCAGGAGGGTCTGTGTTTTCGACCTGTTCAACAATCATTGCCTCAATTACAAGATGGAGGTCAGGGTTTACACCTTCCTCCTCAATTGCCTTCTCTAGTTCAGTCTCTGCGAATGAATAGGGTATCTCCCAAAAGTATTGATATTGGTCATGTTCAAGCATAAGTTGCGCCAGAATTTTCCTTCTACACTCAAAATTTTCTAATTCGCCTTGCTTCACCAATTCCCATATACGACAATAATATTCATGTTCAAGTGGCGCTATGGAACTGAATTGCTGCCAGGAGTTGTCTGCCATATTTTCGCCTCCTACCTTACCAAAGGTATACATCGCCAGTTCGTCAAGTCAAACAGGTAGCCAACCCAATTATAGCCCGATTCATTGGCAAAGTCAGCTGTAAGGAGAAAACGGGAGAGATAACGTAAACAAAATTGCTGAAAATAGGTAGGGGGTGTACCATTTCTGTAAACGACACATAGAAAGGAGGCACACTCCGATGAAGTCGCTGGGAGCGACTCTAGAGAAAAGAATAAAACAAACCGTCGAATTGTTGGAGATCGTGGTACCCGGTCTGGGACCAGGTTTGATGTTTGTTGATTTTACTTCATTTTAGTATAATAATCGCCATAAATCGGGGTTTAAAATAATGCCAAAGATATCGGTTATCGACGATGATGCAGCTCTTGAACTGTTAACTGAAAACCTCTGTTTTTCAGGGCATCAAGCCCGCAGGTTCAATTCAACTTCACTAGCTTTTAAATCATTAGCCGATATTTTATCGAGCGATCTCATTGTGTTAGATGTATTTATGGAGGTCTCAGCGAAATATTCGGCCACGATAGCGAGCGGAATACGAACTTCTGGATTAGCGCTTTATAGAGAAATCCGTTCTAATAACACACGGATTCCAATCCTGGTATATTCAGCGTGTCAAGATAGAGATACAATAGAGATAATTGAAAAAGATCCGCATTCTAAGTTCTTATCCAAATTCACAACACCGCGCATAACCGAGGTAGTTGATCTGATAGAGACTTTGCTTGGTATTGAACACAAGCCGCTAAAGCCTAATATTTTTATCGTTCATGGACACAACGATGTTCTTAAGCTTGAGCTAAAAAACTATCTTCAGAATACTCTTGGTTTTCCTGAACCCATCATCCTTCACGAACAGCCCAATTTAGGTAGAACGCTGATACAGAAATTCGAGGATTATGCGTATGTTTCTAACTTAGCCTTCGTGCTACTGACACCTGATGACAAACCTGCAGATCCCCATGATAGCGATGACCGAAAACGCCGCGCACGTCAGAATGTGATCCTTGAGTTGGGTTTCTTCTTAGGTGTACTCGGACGCGAAACAGGTCGTGTCATACTTTTGTATGTCGAACCATTGGAACTCCCCAGTGACTTATCAGGAGTGAGTTACATTGATGTATCAAAAGGCATCGAGGCTGCTGGTGAACAGATTCGTAGGGAGTTAAATGATGTCAACAGAAGAACATGATATAAAAAAAGCCTTAGAAGCACTCGCTCAAGAAAATAAAGCTTTGCGAGAATTAAATGAGTCTCTTGAGAAGCGGCTTGAACAACTCCAAAAAGAGCAAATAGTTTATCTTCAAAATGTTTCACATCAACTAGTGGCGCCTCTTAACGCTATAAAATGGCATATAGAAAACTTGACCGAGGGCCGTATCCGCAGTACAGACCGAATACAGAAGGTATTAAAATCGATTTATTCTCAGGCAACTATTTCGGTGCACCTAGCAAAGAATTTCGCTCTTATGTCTAATCTTGAAGCTGACTAAACTCTGACTGCACAGAGAGAGCCTCTTGAACCGGTAGAACTCAAACGTTTGATGGTTAATTTAGCCAATGATTTTCAGCCGCTCGGTTGGGATAAAGATGTACACATAACAGTCATTGATGACCCTCTGGAAAAGGCGCCTCCAGTTCTTGCTATAAAAAATTTGATAAGTCAAGTTTTCAGTAACATCATTGAGAACGCCGTCAAGTATTCAGATAAACTGACAGAAATACTGATATCCGGCTATTATGATTCTGTTGAAGATACTGTCACCGTTAATATTTCTAATAAAGGAATCCCTTTAATTCCTGACGATGCATACTTAATGTTTCGACGCGGTTATAGGAGTAAGGATGCTCGAAATATATACTCTGCCGGAACAGGTTTTGGAATGTATATCGCCAAAAAAATCATTGATGTCCATGAAGGTAAAATTTTAGCCTTCACGGATACCAATGGTTTAACAATTTTCCAGGTAGTTCTTACCGTGAAAGGTTTGCGAGGAAAGGCGACCGAACGTGATGCTAAAAACAGTGCTAATCGTAGATGATGAGATAGGATATGCCGAGGCTCTTCGAGATGCACTTGAATACGAAGAGATTAAGGTCCTAGTGGCTTTTAGTGCAGAAGAAGCTCTTCTTATTCTTAAGCATCATTCGGTTGATTTAGCAACGATCGACATCATGTTACCACCTGGTCGTTCATTGGAAGCTCAAGCGCCGAGTAGCATCACGGGAGTAGTACTCTGCCGAACCATAAAAAAGCTGTATCCACGTACGGACTTAATCTCCATAAGCGTGGTGACCGATAGGGAAATCATCAAGCAAATTGAGAGTCAGGGAATCCGTTTCTTCAAAAAGGGTGAAGTCCCGTTACGCACCGTACTAAACACAATAACAACTAGACTACTCGGCAGGACTTTCGATTCTTCAAATAAGCTTTAGTGTTCATATTCTAGCGACTTTTAGAGATACTGATATTTTAGTAAAGAAATTTCCATAAGGTACTGACATTAACCGACACTTAATATCGGTATTATTTATTCAAAATAGCAATCCGTATATTACTGGGCTCGGCGCTTTCTTCTCAACGAAGAGTTCAGGAGCTGTCCTCAAAATTGACCCTACCCGCTCTATAGGATAACCACTGTCAGGATTTGCCTAGCTTAGTGGATTCGAACGGAATCATGTAAATAAAAATTCCGCCCTGAAGGTTCTATATATAGGATTAATTGGGCTACCAGCTAGGATTTGAACTGTCGCGGCTCAATTTTACTTTTCATCAAAAAGTTCAACAGACACTTCTTCTCCTCTTTCTTTTGCGTTTATCGCGTGACCCTTTAGGGCGCCCCAACTTCTTGCCATCATTTCGTACCCTTGCCAGTCCCGCTTTCGTCCGTTCCGAACGTCGTTGGGACTCCATCCGGGCGACCCATCCGGCAATGGCATACAGGAGCTCCCCAAGCTCTCCAGGGGCCTCCGTCCAGCTCTCCTGGTAGGACAACACCCTCACCCCGCAGATTTTCAACCGGTTGACCAAGGACAGTATCGCCAGGGGTCCTTCCCGGGACAGCCGGTCAAGAGCCCAGACAAGCACGGCATCGAATCTTCTCTTCCTAGCATCATCCAGCAGCCTGGCAAGCTCCTGCTGGTGACCGGCTTTCCACGCGGATTCCAGCTCCTCGTAAGTGGCGACAACCTTATATCCTCGCTGCCCGGCCCACCCAGTAAGAACAGCGGACTGGTTGCCGGCGTCTTGATCGCCGGTGCTGACCCGGCTGTAGATGGCTACCCTCATTTCCCGGTGATCTTACCCAATCGTATTAATGTCTTCCGTACAGAGCTAAAGTGGACGTTGACACCGTAGCTGGAATCCATATGATTGGCGATAGCTCTGTAACCGTTACCTAGTTCGTACAGCTCGGTAACGATGGATTCCATTTCTACCGGTATCGCCCTTGGCCTGCCGGCTTTTCTGACCTTCACCGGCATATCCTTGACCATTTCCATTAGTCTCCTCCACGAACCCGTTGTAAAATAGTATTAAAATCCCTCATAGAGGCACCACGCTAGACTTGCGGACTTTTTACAGGCATCGGTTTGTCCAGGTAGGCGGCAAAACCTTGCGCATATTTGAAAATCGATTATTGTCAGATATTCAAACATTTCCTGACCCTCCAGATGGTGCAGCCAAGATTCTTGGCTATCCTCTCGATACCGTACCCCTGCTGGCGAAGCTCCATGATGTCCCTGTCCAGCAGCGATTCGTCGAGATTTTTTGACTCCCCCTCTATCACACGGTCCAATTCCACCGAGTCATGAGCATGGTTTTCGATCTGGGATAGGTCAAGATGGGAGTAAATGTGGGAAAACTCTTCTGTCCAGAACGAAGGGAGTGTGAACTTGATCATGCCCTCGAAATCGGCATCACAAACGTAGGCGGCCTCAATTTTCTCGTCCTTGTCGAGCTCTTTGAAAGCCGCGGCCGCCCGTTTTGCCTTGACCCTAACATCGGCCCGCTCTGACTCAGCCTGATTGAGGCCTGGCTCCTTGAAAATTATGGTGTCAGCCTGCCTGACGATTGACCAGTCAATGTCCCGGCTACTCTGAGCAGCAAAGGCCAGGGAGATGTGCCTCTGCCGCGCGATCATGAGTAGCCGGCGCATGAACCTATTTTGGGTAGTGTTAAAGAGAAGTGAAAGGTAGTTTATACCGGCCTCATCACAGACCAAGAAGGAGTTAACAGGGACCCGCTCCGGTGTGTAGACCGTCAGCGATAATTGGACACAAAGGGGGCCACAAAAACCGTACAGTT
>CAYRFN010000130.1:0-10741 GCA_964423495.1 uncultured Desulfobacteraceae bacterium | reverse complement strand
ATAAAAAAGTATATCACATCTATTGCGTCATGTCAAACTTGACATGACACTAGAAATATTGAATATATTCCTGTGGTTAAAACGTTTCCTTGTGATTGAATGACATTGAATAGGATCGACTATTTTTCAATGGTCTCTAATAATTAAAAAAGCCAAGGGAAAGCTCTGATTTTACTCTTTCGGGAAGGTTTAGATAAAAAGCTCCTTCTTTCACTTTGTCCCTCTTTAGGCACCCATTTCCATAGATCCTGCATTTTATTGCCAGTTCTTCAAGGCTCGACTTAATTTGCCTTTCATTGAGTCTACCACTTTTTAAAAGCTTTACAATGGCCTTGATTCTAAAGCGATCCATACCCCTGCATTTTTTTGATAATTGGTCAGATCTACCACCCTCCTTACAAACAAGTTGTTGCCTAATGAGGTGTACTGGATACTGACAGGAAATCCTCAGCCACAGGTCGTAATCTTCACAGACCATAAAATCTTCGTCAAATAGGCCTACTTCTTCTAATAGAGATCTCCTCAACATAACAGCGGAAGGACTAACCAAGCAGAGTTTCAATGAGGGTTCAAATATATCGCCGGATGGTTTCATATGCCTTTTTTTGGGATTAACGCGATGGCCTTTTCTGATCCAGATCTCTTCTGTTTGGCATGCTTGGATATGTGGACGGGACTTAAAACAATCCATATGAGCCGCTAATTTTTTTGGTAGCCAGTAGTCATCAGAGTCTAAAAAAGTGACAAAGGGTGCGCTGGACCTCCTAATTCCCGTATTCCTTGCAGCTGAAACCCCGCGATTGGAAGAGTTGACGATATAAGTAATACGTTCGTCAAATTGGGCCACTGCTGTCTTTGTACTGTCCGTTGATCCATCATCTATGACAATGATTTCATAGTCACTAAATGTTTGGCATAAGACTGATGAGATTGCCCGAATTACTTTTTGGGCCCTATTGTAGGTGGGAATGATAACGCTTACAGTGGGCATCATGTGACCTGCCAAATATATGCAAAGAGGCCTGTAAGTAAAAAATTGCTTTCAACTAAGGCTTCAAAGGTGGGCCCTGGATAGAGCCAACGCCTTTCATATGCCGGGAGGCATAGGGATAATCCAAACAGTGAAAACAGGATTAAGTAGCTGAAGGGGCCGGTCAGCCCAAAAATTGGGCTTAAGACAAGTATGAATCCTGTAAACAAGAGAGTGGTCTTTAGAAGTACTAAACTTTTCTTTTCTCCTAAGGTAATAGGCAACGTTTCAGTGCCTACAATAAGGTCCCCCTGGGCCTGAAATATATCAAACAGGATTGATCTGGCGTAACTCATTGTAAAGACTACTAAAGCACCAATTAATACGGGGGACCATACAATTTGATGCATTCTCAGCAATGGGATAACTGAGATAATAGCCACCCAGGCAAGCGATTCTGATAGGCTCCTTGATCCTGGGAGATCTTTTATTTTTGAATAGGGGTATTTATGTCGCACCATTTTAGGAATAAGAGGGATACTGTATACGATTCCTAAGAAAAACAAACCTATCATAGCAATAAACGTGATCAGTCCAATGCTAAAAGATAGAGCAAGTGCTGTTGCGATGGATGCTGTGGCTGTTGTTATCAGCAGATACCTGTGTTTTTTTAAAAACGCTGCCCTTTCAGGATCATTGTAGGCACTGGCGCCTTTATCAAGAAAGCGATTGAGGACATGCATAGCATATATGTAAAGGAAGGTCAGTAATGGAAAAATAATGTCCAGGTTTCTACCAATTAGGGTCGAGACAGCACAGGTAAAAGTAAAGGCACCGCTGGCCACTAAAAGGTTGCTTAAAACAAGGAACTTGAATATTCGTTTTACCCAATACTTAAATGGAATCTCCCTCCCTCCCTGGATGCCTTCTATTTCATTTAGTACATTCTTAATCATCCAGTTGGGGGTTGATGCACCTGCAGTTACACCAATTGTTTTCATTCCAATGAGTTTTTCCTTATCCAGGTCCTTGTCAGTTTCGATATGAAAAGTGGTTATACCCGATTCCTTTGAAACCTGGGCAAGTCGCCTAGTATTTCCACTGTGAAGCCCTCCTACCACAATAAGGGCGTCTACTTGATTTGCAAAGGACCTTACCTCCTGTTGCCGGTGGTGGGTGGCATCACAGATGGTATAAAAGACCAAGACCCCGGGAAAACGTTCACGGAGGGCCGTTACCACCTTGTGATAATTTTGTTCTTCCTGTGTTGTCTGAGCGACAACAAATAATTTATCTATATTTGGTAATGTTGAGATGTCTTCAACACTTTGGATCACATAAACTGGGCCCCTGCTGTAACCCATCAGTCCCACAACTTCGGCATGATCTTTGTCGCCCACAATTATCGCCTTATAGCCTTTATTGGTATGATATCGGATAATGGCTTGAACCTGAGCTACTTTGGGACATGTTGCATCAATTACTTTTAACCCTGTCTTTTTGATAGCCAGGCGTTTTTGAGGAGAAATGCCATGGGCTCTAATTACAATCCTGCCATCTTGAAGGCGATTTATGTCTTCAATAGGCTTGACGCCTTTTGCTGTGAGGAGATCAAGGACCTGTTTGTTGTGAATCAACGGACCAAACGTAAAAAGATGGCCTTCTCCCTTGTTGGCCTCTGCCAGAACTATTTCCATTGCCCGGCGGACACCCATGCAAAACCCCGCAGTTTTTGCGAGTTTAACCTTCAAGTTTTTCGCTCCTTTAAATAAGAAAAGTAGCTATCCAGGGACGAGTTCAGCGTGCAGAGATCCTTAATGGTAGTGATGAAACCGCGAAAGTTGCAACTATTGGGCAGACCCTTTGTATACCATATTAATAGGCCTCGCATAGTTTTGGCCGCTCTATTTTCGCCTATTGTATTGGCCAAAAGGTTGAAATGATCCATTATTAATGCCCTGCGCGCATCCAACCCGGGCTGGTGGGGTGTAAGGCCTTTATTGAATTCCAGAATCTGTTTGAAAATCCATGGATTACCTCTGGCACCTCGACCTATCATTACACCATTGCAACCGGTTTGCCTTTTCATCTCAAGGGCCATGTATGGCTCGAACACATCTCCATTGCCTATGACGGGGATTTTCACCTGTTCTTTTACCTTGGAGATAATTTCCCAATCGGAATGTCCTGAAAAGCCCTGAGTTACAGACCTCGGATGTACTGTGATGGCATCGGCGCCACAGTCTTCAATCATTCGGGCTATGTCGCACGCAACAGGTTGATTATCAGACCAGCCGGTTCTTATTTTTATTGTTAAAGGCACGGAGCAGACCCGGCGGACAGCAGATACAATCTTTTTAGCCTTTTCAAGGTCTCTTAGAAGAAATCCGCCTGCTCCAGTCTTAAGGACTTTTTTTACAGGACATCCCATATTTATGTCCACAATGTCGGCCCCAGCCTCAACAACTATCTTAGTGGCTGTAGCCATAGCCTCTGGCACGGAACCAAATATTTGGACTGAAAGAGGTTTTTCTTCTGGATGGATATTTAAATAGTCAAGGGTCCTTTTGTTTCCTTGCACTAAACCCATTGCACTGATCATCTCGGTGGTTACCAGGCTAGCCCCTAATTTTTTTACAATAAGCCTGAACGACAGATTTGTAATACCCGCCATAGGGGCCATAATTAGCCAGTTTTTCAGTTTTATTGAACCGATTTGTAACATAAAGTCACTTGGTAATGTTCGGAATTATTGGTATCCTTTATTGATCCAGTCATTTTATGCATCTTGACTCCTAAAAAGAATGTCCCATGCCATTCCAGGTTCAAGACTTTTTAAATGTTACTTATAATTTTAAATGACTTATTCCCTAAACACAACAACCAAGAAGAGGAAAAGAAAGGTCGGCCAGGGAAAATGACTTTGTATGATAGCCTAATGGGAGCTTAATAGGTATTCGGGATTTACGTTGTGCAAGGCATGGAAGATATTTCCTTTTATCTTTTTATTTGATCTATAGAAACGAATGAGCATATTTTTTATTTCCTCTCTTTTTGAAGATCTGGAAGTCGGGCAATCCAGGTCGATCTCAGGTAAATCCATGTAATGGGCGTAGCGCCGTAAAAGATCCTCGTCAACCAAATATAGTGGTCTGATTAAAATCAACTTCCCTCCAAAAAGCTCCTGGACTGGCAACATTGTGCTAATGGAGGCTCCATAAAAGACGTTCAGAAAAAATGTTTCAATCAGGTCGTCCTTGTGGTGTCCAAAAGCAATTCGGTTGCAGCCAATTTCAGCGGCTAATTCAAAAAGAATTTTTCTTCTCAGCCGAGAGCATAAAAAGCAAGGATTTTCCCGATTTTCAGGTCCATGGGCCTTAGGCCCAATATCGGTTTCGAGGATTCTGTATTTAAAATTATGATTGGAAAAGAAGGTTTCTAATTGGCCAAGTGAGTTGCCACCAAAACCGGGATCTACATGCACAGCTGTAATTGTATATTTGATAGGTATCCTCTTAATCCTATCTCTCAAAAGCCACAAGAGTGAGAGACTGTCCTTGCCACCAGATACAGCGACCATCACATGATCGCCATTCTTGATCATCTGGTGAATGTATATTGCTTTACCTACAAGCCGTTTTATCTCTTTTCTGACAAAACTCAATATATGAGCCTATTCTTTTAAATATACCTTCGTTCACCAAATAGCTTGGTTCCGATCCTGACAAGATTCGTTCCCTCTTCTAAGGCCACCTCGTAAGAATTAGACATTCCCATTGACAGATATTTCATCTCAACACCAGGCAGGCTTAACTCTTTGATCTCTTCGAACAGCTTTCTTGTCTTTTTAAAGTAAGGGCGGGAATTTTCTGGGTTGCCTTCAAAGGGACCCATGGTCATGAGTCCCATGATCTTAATATTATTTAACTGTGAAATATCATTTACTAATGAGACAGTATCTTTAGGCAATACGCCAGCCTTTTGTGGTTCTTCGCCGCTGTTGATCTCGATCAGGACAGACATTAATTTCCCAATATTATGGCAGGCCTTATCAATGGCTCTGGCAAGTTTGATTGAATCTACGGTTTCTATCATATCAAAGATTCTAACCGCCTTTTTGGCTTTGTTGGTTTGAAGGTGTCCAATCATATGCCATCTTGCCTTATTACCAATGATCTGAAAGGCCTTTTCCGCCTCTTGCACGTAATTTTCCCCAATAATTGTAATCCCCGCTTCAATGGCCTCAAGGATTTCTTCGGGTGTTCTTGTCTTGGCTGCTGCAACAAGACCCACCCCGTCTGGTAATCTTTCCAGGATTTTTTTCACATTTTCCTTGATCATAGGTATATATATAAATAATTATTACTTATCTAACAATAAAAGAGATCTCTTGTTAAGGAAAAAGTGCAAAAAGCAAAATAACATTAGCATGGGCGTCATTATGAACGATGTTCCGTTATGACATTAAGACATAAAGGAGAGGGGTATGGCATCAAAGGACAAACAGGTTAGATTGGATCAGAAATCATATTTGGAGGAGAAGTTGAATCAGCGGTTGTCATTTCTGACAGAAAAAGGTTTTTTATTAGAGAATATAGCTAAAGACCCAACCATCAGAAATATACGGGCCAAAATGAGAAAAACGGAAGGTAGACTGAAAGTCATCGCAGAATTAGAAAAGAAGACGGAAGAAAGGACCCGGATCAAAGCAGAAAAGACGGCCCCTCCCAAGAAAGTAAAGAAAAAGAAAGAAGCAGAAGAAGCTCCTTTGGTAAACAAACGTCAGCAGAAAAAAGAGAAGCAACTAAAAAAGAGGAAAAATGAGAGTCAGAGTAGCGGCTAAACTCTTTTAGAGACTGCGAAAAATAAAAATAGGGGAACAGCATGTAAAAAGACCAAGCTGTTGATATTGTTCAGAAATAAGTGTGGCTCAATGACAAAGACTTTTAAAAAATAGAGAATAATCCCAAAATTTAGTGCCTTTTTGATAATGCCTTAACTGCCTCTTGATACGAACTTGTGGCTGAAGAGGTTAAATCTAAGGGTTGTCATTCGAGGCATGTAGTAAGGCAGAAGCTCTTTTTAATTCAACAGGCAATATTCTGGCAAGAGAATCTCCTGATATGGTATGTGACTTTATGATCTCTAACCTGACAGTCCTGATCAATGCATTCTTTTAAAATTTATGGAAAAGCAGAGACCCAAATGAAACAATGTTCAACCGGACCGGCTGTTTTGATGTAGGACCTATGTGTGGTGTTTGGAGTCATGTAGTAGTTAAAATGGAAACCGAGCCCCTTGATTAGGCGCCTTTTTCCTGGAGATAAGTGTTGATTTTGAATTTATGTGAACCAACTATGCATTGGACTGACCCTGCCTTATTAATTATAATAACCCTGCTTCCGATATCTCGCAATTTCTTCAGGGTTTGTTTATTAGGGAAACCAAAAAAGTTCCCTTCTCCTGAGGAAATCACGCAAATGCTGGGCCGTACTAACAGGAGAAATTCTTTGGAGTTTGAGCTGATACTTCCGTGATGGGGAGAAAGAAGGACATCGGCCTTTAGAGTATGACCTTTATTTGAAATGAGAGTATTTTCTCCCTTATGCTCAATATCGCCTGGAAAGAGAAAAGATTTTCCCTTGTAAGTGATTTTTAGCACCAGCGAATTGTTATTTATCCTTGAACTATCCTTAATATGTTTAGAGGAATGTGTGCAAAATTTTGGATGTAGAATTTCAAGTTTGACCCCATTTATTCGTCTTCCGTCAACCATATCGGTTGGGAGTATCTCTTTGATCCCATTTGTTCTTATTATCTCCATCAACTCTTTGAAAGAAGCTGTTCGAACCTTATCTCCATTATACCAAAATTCTTTAGGGCTGAAGTATCTGGCAATGAATCTAAGCCCATTCATATGGTCTGACTGAGGATGACTTAATACTAAGTAATCAATACTTAATATCTTTGAATGCCACAGATATGGAGCAACTACCATTCTTCCAACGTCAAAATGATCGCGTGAGAAACCACCACCATCTATTAACATCTTTTTTCCGCCTGGGAACTCTACGAGCGCCGAATTACCCTGTCCCACGTCAAGGAAGGTCACTTTCAGATCCTTATTAAAAAAGACATTATGCGTCCAGAAAGCAATATCAGCCAAGACAAATATTATGATGATTAAAACCCCTATCTTTGCCCAAGACAAACGCCTAAAGAAAAATATGAAGAAAATGAGCAAGTAAAAAACCACAATCTCGAGGAAGTTTGGTGTGATTACCCAGACTGATGACCAAGGCAGGGAAGACCAGAAGTGGATAATTTTCATCATAAGATTCAAACCCAATGCGCCTGCCTGGAGAAAAATATCGGCTGCTTGAGGGAATATAGGAAGGATTGCAGCAGAAAGCAGTCCCAAGGGTAAGACCCACAGTCCAAGAAAGGGTACTACAGTTATGTTGGCCGGGATTGACACAAGAGAAATACGATGAAAATAAAAAGAGATTAGTGGAAGAAGAAATATCGTAGCAGAAAGGGTCACCGCTATAAGCCCAATAAAATAGAAGAATAAATGGTCGAGGATTGTCCTTTCGTTTTGTGCCGTTTTTATTGTGGCCGGGATTCTATTCATGAGTACGGGAGCCAACCAAAGGATCCCGATCACAGCTAAAAATGAGAGTTGGAATGAAATGTTGAAGAGGGCGTTGGTATCTATAGCTAGTATTACCAAACCAGCTAAGGCAAAAGTGGACCAGACCTCCTTTTCTCGCCCTAAGATCAAAGACCAAAGAAAGGCAAAGGCCATAATCATGGCACGTTGACTTGAAACCTGGAAACCAGCAAGACATGTATAGCCAATGACAGGGATACATGTAAAAAGTGCAGCGAGCTTTCGAATATCTGTTTTAAGGGGCAGGCTATAGGATCTGGATAAGATCCATTTGAAAATAAAAAATGCAACCCAGGCTACAAGCCCGATATGTAAACCCGAAACCGCAAGAATGTGACCGAGCCCTGTCTTATTAAAGGGCTCTCTTAAATCATGGTTGATTCCCTGACGTTCACCAAGGATCAGGGCGCGATAAAGCGAGAATTCCTGGTCGTTGAGTTTTTTCCTGAAGAAGTCCCTTATGGGTTGTTTAACCTCTTTCAATACCCCAAAGGGAAATGGTAGATGGCCGGTTCCCATTGGCACAATGTGCCTTCCATCGTAGATAGACGCAGTGCATGTAAACCCTTTTAATTTCATTGCCGATTCATAATCATATCTGCCTGGGTTGTTAAAATTTTTAAAAGGTTTCAACCGGGCGGGAAAGCGGATTTTTTCTCCCTGCTTAATATTAGGGATGTGATCATAAACAGTCACGAAAAGTTTTTCGTTGAGCGGAACTTTTTTTTCTCCTATGAGCAGTTTATGTGCAATTAGTTTAAGTCTTGCCACCTCATTGATGACCTTCACAGGTTCAAGAACAGTCCCCTCGATTGTGACCTTTTTACGCTGGATTGCATAGGGCAAGAGTTGGGATGAGCTACGCTGTACCGAGTTAAGAAAAATGCCTGTGAGGAGAAATATAAGGAGTAAGCAAGGTAATCTTAGTCGGGATGACAGAAAGAGAGTAGCAAACAATAAAAGGCTAATAGACAGAAAGATAGGAAGTATAAGCCATTGGTAAGATGACACAATTTTGTGAGAGGCAAGTATGCCCCCTATGAAAATAATAAGTATAGCTATAAGGGGGCGATTAAACATGTCATTCTTTTTCTCTCCATATGGTGGCCCCCAAATTGACAAACTTTTTTTCTATGGCCTCGTAGCCCCTATCCAAGTGATAGATCCGGTTTACTTCTGTCCGACCGTCTTTTGCAACTAACCCGGCCAAGATTAGAGAGGCGCTGGCTCTCAAGTCAGTGGCCATAACTGGAGCTGAAAGCAAATGGTCCTTGCCCTTTACAAGGGCCTGATTGCCATTGATTTCAATATCTGCTCCCATCCTTTTCAACTCGCTGACGTGAATAAATCTGTTTTCGAACACAGTTTCTCTGATAATACTCCAACCTTTTGCAATGCACATAAGAGCCATGAATTGTGCCTGGAGATCGGTGGGAAACCCTGGAAACGGCATGGTTTTTATGTCTACGCTTTTGATGATATCGGGGCCCTTCACAAAAACAGTATCATCGGACACCTTTATCTCTACGCCGGCAGACTCCAGTTTTTCAATAAGTGCTCCGAGATGCTCTGGGCGGCACCCCTGGATCTTTATATCACCCTTGGTCATAGCCCCTGCAATCATAAAGGTTCCAGTCTCGATCCTGTCAGGAATGATTGTATGGTGGGTTGGCCTCAAATTATCAACCCCCTCGATAACAATGGTATCTGTTCCATCCCCTTCGATGTGTGCCCCCATACTCCTTAACATATTGGCAAGATCCTGGACTTCAGGTTCCTTAGAAGCATTTCTTAGAACAGTCTGGCCGCTGGCCTTCACAGCGGCAATCATTATATTTTCAGTTCCTGTTACCGTGGGTATATCGAAAAAAATATTAGCCCCTTTTAGTCGGTCAGTTTTGGCATTTACATAACCATGATCCAAATTGATGTCTACACCCATATCAACCAGGGCCCTCAAATGCAGATTAACCGGTCGTGCACCTATGGCACAACCGCCTGGTAATGATATTTTTGCTCTGCCATATCTGGCCAAAAGGGGGCCAAGTAGTAGGATCGATGCCCTCATGGTTTTTACTAGATCATAAGGAGCTTCATGGGCTCTCAGGCTATATGAATTTACTTCAAGAGCACCTTGGTCATGTCGAAATACAACCCCTAATTTTGACATAATGCTTTTTATTGTTTGAATATCTTTGAGATTTGGGATATTGCTCAGGCGATGCCATCCGCCGGTCAATAGGCATGCGGCAATAATTGGAAGGGCAGCGTTTTTCGCTCCACTAACCTTTACTGCTCCTTTTAAGGGTCTCCCTCCTTCAATGATTATTCTATCCATATATCAAGTTCGACGGTTTGTTTAATGTGACTGGTAGTGAAGACCATCAAAAAATAGCGTATATGCTTACCATTAATCATTCAGGCTTGTATAATACCAATAAGATATGCAAAATCAAGAAAAGTTGACATTTTCACTATAGCATCAATTTTTTTATCTATTCTGTGTTTAAAAAAACGAAGTTGTGTTGAGGGAAAGGTGGTTGAAGAAATAAGGTTTGTTGCAGATTCTATGTTAGGTAAGCTGGCCAAGTGGCTTAGGATTCTGGGTTATGATATCCAATACCAATCTTGCTATCAACCAGGCGTTATTGATCAACTCGTGAAAGAAGGCCGCCGTCTATTATCCCGCCACAAGGAAATGAGCTATCGTCATAGTGATGCCGTGTTGCTTCATGGTAGCCTTGTTGGAGAACAACTGAATGAACTGAAAGAGAAGGGCCTTCTAACACATGATCAGGCAAAGTGGTTTAGTAGATGTTTGATATGTAATGTTCTTATAGAGGAGGTAAAAACAGATAAGGCCAGGGAAAATGTGCCAGAATATGTTTTCTATCAAAACATGGGAGTAATAAAATTTTGTCCTTCATGTGGCCGTCATTATTGGCCGGGCACTCATCGGAAAAGGATGTTGGGGCAACTAGAAGAATGGAATTTTACCTCCTAAACTTCAAAATAACACCAAAATATCTTTTGAAGGCAATAGCCTAGGAGGCTGTCCGATAATTCGCACTTAAATAAATTAGGCATCTGAAAATTGA
>CAYRFN010000129.1:0-10770 GCA_964423495.1 uncultured Desulfobacteraceae bacterium | reverse complement strand
CGTAGTATCAAAAAAGTCAACTAAATAATTACCTAACTATCGTTGTAGTATTAGATAGGAATTGTTTTGCGATCTTTTGTGCAATGAGTGGTGCATTTCCTCCAGCCCTGTTATTTATGATCACATTAATCTGAACGCCATCTTCAATAGCGGTCTGCATGATATGGGCTGTTTCACTCACCATCTGAGGGTTCAGCATCCCCTCCACCAGGGTATTAAAGGGGTGGGCCCGAGCATAAGCATCCTCATAACGCATCCCTCGTGGAGTCATCAGCCGTACAATACAATGCTGACCACCGTTCAGAAACCTCCGGCCTGACAGGTCAAATTGACTTAATAGAGATGAAAGCCAGGTCCAGTGGGACAGTACCTGTCCAACACCATGTTCTTTAAGAACCTTAAATACCGGAGGAGAAAGGAATGTCTCGGTACGAAGCTCAACATGATAGCGATTATCCTCTGGAATTGCGGAAAAAAAGGCATCAAGTTCAACTGCCTGTTCCTCCGCTGAAGGACGTTCCTGCTTGCGCTGGTATTCCTGTTCAAAAACAAAACTATCAAGCCAGGGATCCAAAAGCTCCAGGGAGGGCTCGTAGAATTGGCGGGTAAAAACCTCGTTGTTTAAATATTGTTCGTTTTCAACAAAAACACCACCCCTTCGCAATTTTTTTGCAAATATGACTTGCGGCACTTTAAGGATCAGCCTATCTTCTTTGTTCAGTTGCTGACAATATGTCCGCAGCACATGAAAATTTTGGGTTGGCTTTTCATCTTTATCCAACAGAGGTCTATAAAATGTAAAATCCATCTCAAGGATGCGGAAGTGTAGAAAGTATTCTTTAACACTTTCCACTGGTAGAACCTCTTCTACAAAGACCTTACCACCTACCGATTTCTTGCGGCGGTTTATGTGATTGGAATAGCGATCCTCTGAATAAATCTGTCCAATCCAACCCGCATATCTATCGCTGGCAGTTCCCATAAATAATTTGGGGTGTAAATCACGGAACAGAAAATCCTCAATTTCAGTATGCTGTTTCTTTGATATCAATGAATTATTCCCCTAAAATTCTCTTTCAATCTTCTCCTCAGCCCTTCGAACTTCCCTTACGAACTTCTCCACTTTTTTAAAATCTTTTTTAAACCGTATTGGATCTCCCTCTTCGTCCACCATATTAGTGTGTGTGCAACTATCACCCCCGACTGGTAAGACCTCCATTAATGATTCATAGACATTTTCAGGAGAAAGCCCTCCGGCCAAAATCACCGGGGTCTTGCTTTGAAGAACCAATTTTCTGGCAATTTTCAGGTCTGCTATTTTTCCGGTAATGCCTATATAACCCTGAACAGGCTCCTCTCCAAGCCATGTATCTGTCAAGAAAATGTCGGTGACTGGTTCAAATACTCGGGCAATATCAAGTGTAGGAAAACCTGAGGACGAACCTTCCTCGGGTATAGGAATTGACCTCATAATTCCGATTTCCGGGAATTTCTCCTTCATGTTTGATTGAAACTGAAAGAATGTATCTAACACTATGGCCTTACCATCGTTGTCTGTGAGACTCTCACATAAATGCACATGGTCTGGCCGATAGTAATCAATCGCCCTATAAATCGTATTTCTGTCCCTAAAAAGTGGTATAAGATTATTTTTGACATCCGTGCTTTCAGATAATCGTATGGCCTCTCTTAAGGCCCTAACACGCCAACCATCTTGAGATAATATAACACTACCTATATGATCCACCCCTAATTCAATACACTTCTCAGCTTCTTGTGGTGTCTGAATCTCATAGATTTGAACGATCATGTCCCCTGTTCATCCTTCCTTTTATAAATTTTTCATCTTTAGTTAATTACCCTATCACTCCTCCCATTCTGTAGATGAATCAAAAAATCGATATAGTTACATTCGATCAAAGCCATGGCACAGGGCTCTTTATTCAGGACCCAAGAACTTGTTTGCTTTATTGATGATGTCCATGCCTTTCAAGGTATAAATCATTTTGAAAGTTACAAAAGAATCAATTTCTCGAAGATAAAATTTGAGCCTGACCCCAGAGGAATATGCTTTGCATTCAACAGGGCAGACACATAGATTGGACAGAATGTGGTGTTCTCAGAGGAAAGCCTAACCGCATTTGGTAAAGCCACAGAAGTGGCAGGTCATACAACCTTCTTCAAAACTGATAGTCTGGCCGCATTCAGGGCATACTTCTCCTGAAAGGCTATTCTCATACTTAAGGCGCTTTTTATAGGAGCCGTCTTTCAGATATCTTTTTTCAAGGACCCTGCTGATTGCATCAGGTATGGAACGAACCAGCCCATCCTTTTGAAATACCGGGTGCTCTCCACCAATACCTCTTAGCTGGTCAACAATCTTTTCCACCTTTACCCCTGACCTCAATGCAAGAGAAACAAGGCGGCCGATTGCCTCAGTTTTTGCGGTAGTAGAGCTCCCCGATTTACCTATTGTTGCAAAAATTTCAAAGGGTCTCCCTTCATATTCTGTTACCGTCACATATAGGATTCCTAGACCAGTGACCATTTTGGTAGTAAAACCATAAAGTGTCTCGGGCCGCTCTTTAACAGCGGTCATAAAAGCTTCATGTTGCTCATCCTTATCAGAGAAGGAAAGTACTTGGTTTTCCTTGCTGCCGTCCCTGTATATGGTCACGCCTTTACAGTCTAGCTCGTAGGCCAATTTATAGACCTTAAAAACATCATCCACCGTGGCATCCCGAGGAACGTTGACGGTCTTTGAAACTGCATTGTCAGTATATTTCTGAAACGCAGCCTGCATACGAACATGCCATTCTGGGGACACATCATGCGCAGTCACAAATACGTCCCTTACATCATCCGGGATCTCACTTATATAATTAATGCTCCCTTTCTGTGCAATAGTATCCAATAATTCTCGGCTATAAAAACCCCTTTCTCTTGCAACTTTTTCAAAACAGGAGTTTACCTCCAGAAGTTCATCATTATCCATGACGCGCCTGACAAAACTGAGGGCAAACAACGGCTCGATACCGCTCGAGCACCCAGCAATGATACTTAATGTGCCAGTAGGCGCAATAGTTGTTGTTGTAGCATTTCTGTAAGCACAATCTTCCTTGTCTTTAAAAATACTTTTATCGAAATTTCCAAAGACGCCTCTATCTTTGGCCAGATGTCTGGAAGCGTCACAGGACTCTTTTTGAATAAAGCACATCACCTCTTCTGCTATTTCAAGTGCTTGCTCAGAATTATAAGGGACCCACAACTGGTACAACATGTCGGCAAAACCCATTACCCCAAGCCCAATTTTTCGATTTCCTTTTACCATTTGATCGATTTCAGGAAGAGGATATTTGGACACATCGATAGTATCGTCCAGAAAACGGACTGCCCACCAAACGACCTCTTTTAACCCCTCATAATCGATAGACGGTCCTTTATGCCCTGCTGGACCTTTTGTACCATCTTCAGTTACGAACTTGGCCAGATTAATGGAACCAAGGTTACAGGCCTCCAGAGGGAGCAACGGCTGTTCACCACAGGGATTTGTGCTTTCTATTTCACCGAGTTCAGGTGTAGGATTGTCTTTGTTAATCCTATCCAAAAAAATAATACCAGGATCACCATTCCTCCAGGCCTGTTCTACAATTTCCTGATACACCTTAGCGGCATTTAACTCGCCAACCTTTTCACCACTCCCCGGTGCTATAAGCTCATAGGTTTTTTCTTCTTTTACTCTTTCCATGAATTCTTGTGTGACGGCTACTGATATATTGAAATTGTTCAGTTCTTTGTTATACTTTTTGCAATGGATGTATTCCATTATGTCCGGATGATCAACCCTTAGAATTGCCATATTGGCCCCGCGACGAGTGCCCCCCTGTTTAACCTGTTCAGTTGCCGTATTAAAGATCTTCATAAATGAAACAGGTCCTGAAGCCACACCGCCTGTTGTCCCCACTCTGCTTTTCTTTGGTCTCAAACGAGAAAAGGAGAACCCGGTACCGCCGCCCGATTTATGGATAAGCGCGGCATTCTTTAGTGAATCAAAAATCCCTTCCATACTATCTTCAATAGGCAGGACAAAGCATGCCGCCAATTGACCTAACCTGCGTCCTGCATTCATTAGCGTAGGGGAATTTGGTAAAAATTTGAATTCAGTCATCATCTTGTAGAATATTTGCTCCATCTTGTCCGCGTTGGAGGCATCCCCATACTTCTTCTCCGCCTTTGCAATATTGTGCGCCACCCTTCTGAACATCTGTTCAGGTGTCTCTACAACCCTACCTTTACTATCCTTCTTAAGGTATCTCCTATTTAGTACTGTTTTGGCATTGTCAGAAAGCATAATTCCATTTTTAATGAAAATGGAACTATCCAGCCGAATCGGCGAGGTCTTGGAAAATCCGTATTCCAACAACTTTTCCTCAATAATCTTCTCTATTGCAGTAATGGTGATTGCATGGGGCTTCATTTTACCGATTTCTTTACGCAGGAATCGGCTGACGTCCATTGCTTGGTCCGTATTGATGTCATTCTGCTCGACCAGGAGATCTGAAAAACGGTGATCATCCAAACTATAGGTGTTAAGATCAAATATCCCTTCTTCTGTAAACATAAGCTTTCCTTCCTGACCCATAAATTGCCTCCACAAAAATCTCCAATTTTTTTACGCAGAATTCTGTAATTCCGAAATTGGATAGTCTTCGAGAGGTTTTGCCTTTTATTTACCTCTATTTTATATTAAGTCTCAACAAATTAAAAGCCTGTAACCATAAATATAGTTACTTTGCTACACAAATTTTTTTGTCTTTTTTTGCCTTTTTTCAAGATACACATTTTATGAAAAAAACAGAAGTCTATTTTATACACAAGATATAGTATGTCAAGAAAAATTAAACACTATATTTACTATTAATTTAAAAATGAGACTTATCAGATGAAAAACTATCAAAGAATATCCACACCCAAAAGGCAACCCATCCTTACTTGTTTGATTTTTTTCTTGTCCCTGGTCATTATAATCTTTTTCACTAACTTCAGCCAGGTAGCATCCACCGACGGTATATAAAAATGACAATTACACAAGGTTTCAAACTGATAAAAGAACAAGATATTTCAGAATTGAAAACCCGAGCCATGTTCTTCTACCATGTGAAAACCGGTGCTCAACTGTTGTCTCTTTCAAACAATGATGAAAACAAGGTCTTTGGCATCACTTTTCGCACCCCTCCAGCAGACTCCACAGGTGTCGCTCATATTTTAGAGCACTCCGTGCTCTGCGGATCGCAAAGATATCCGGTAAAAGAGCCTTTTGTGGAACTTATGAAAGGGTCTCTCAAGACCTTTCTTAATGCATTCACTTACCCTGATAAGACCTGTTATCCGGTAGCCAGCCAAAACAAACAAGATTTCTATAATCTTATCGATGTATATTTGGATGCTGTATTTTATCCTCGCCTCATCTCCTTCATCTTTCAGCAAGAGGGCTGGCATTTTGAACTTGAAAAACCTAACCAGCCGCTAACTTATAAAGGCATCGTCTTTAATGAGATGAAAGGCGCATATTCATCTCCTGACAATATCCTTACCCGGTACTCACTTCAATCTCTCTTCCCAGACAATACGTATGGTTTTGATTCTGGAGGACATCCAAGGCACATACCTGATCTTACCTTCGAACAATTCCGGGCTTTTCACAGTAAGTTCTACCACCCATCCAACTCCCGCATCTGGTTTTACGGTAATGATGATCCTGATGAACGCCTAATGCTCATAAACGGCTATCTAAAGGACTTCGATCCAATACAAACTGATTTGACCATCAAACTACAGTCTTCATTTGATCGTCCAAGGCGTAGTACCCACCCATTTATGGTGGGTGAGGAGAAAAAAAACGAGGCCAAGGGCATGGTCACCCTCAACTGGTTACTCTGCGAAACGCAGCATGTCGAATTGAATTTTGCCCTGCGCATTCTGGAATATATCCTCTTAGGAATGCCAGCCTCTCCCCTGCGCAAGGCACTAATTGACTCCGGTCTTGGCGAGGATATTGTAGGTGAAGGCTTAGGGAATGAACTAATACAGACCTATTTTTCCACCGGCCTTAGAGGCATTAAGGTCAAAAATGCGCAAATAATAGAATGTCTCATTATAGATACCCTAACCGAATTAGCCCAAGGAGGAATCGATCCTAATACTGTTGAAGCAGCCCTTAACACTATTGAGTTCCGCTTGAGGGAACAGAATACCGGAAGCTTCCCAAGGGGTCTTCAACTCATGCTACGATCTTTGACCTCCTGGCTCTATGATGGTGATCCATTGGCCTTGCTCGCCTTTGAAGCACCACTCAAAGACATCAAGCACAAAGCGGAAAAAACCCCCTCATATTTTGAAGACATAATTGATAGCTTATTTTTAAAAAACCCCCACCGAACTACACTTATCCTTGAGCCTAATCCTAACATAAAAGAAAAGGAGGAGACATATGAAAAAGATCGGCTGATTAAGGCCCGTTCAGCAATGAATTTGGACGAACTTAATGCCATAATAGAAAACACCCGCGAATTAAAGCGACTCCAAGAAACACCCGACCCTCCTGAGGCGCTGGCTACTATTCCTATCTTAGAACTCAAAGACCTGGATAGGAAGAATAAAGTCATTCCAACAGAATGCTTGAATTATCAAGGAACGCCCATATTATTTCACGACCTTTTTACCAACAGTATTGCATATCTGGACTTAGGGTTTAATTTGCACACCCTCCCGGATAAATACCTTCCTTACATCCCCTTATTTGGTCGCTCCCTTGTTGAGATTGGAACAGAGAAAGAGGATTACGTCGCCCTTACCCAAAGAATAAGTCGAAAAACAGGAGGTATCATTCCTCAATTATTTACTTCTCCAGTAAAAGATGCCACACACTGTGCTGCATGGCTATTCCTACGCAGCAAGGCGATGCTCTTGCAAGCAGAGGAATTAACCGGTATCCTTAACGAGGTGCTTCTTGATCTTCGATTGGACAATCAGAAACGGTTTCGACAGATGGTATTAGAGGAAAAGGCAAGGCAAGAGGAAAAAATATTATCAGCGGGGCACCAGGTCGTCAATCTGCGCCTTCAAGCATATTTTGATGAGGCCCATTGGGCTGCAGAACAGATGGGTGGAGTAAGTTATCTCTTTTTTCTTAAAAAACTAATTCGGGACGTTGATGAAAACTGGTCATATGTACTTTCCGTTCTTGAAGGAATACGAAATATTCTGATCAACCGAAAGTCTATGATGATAAACATCACCTTAGATGGAGCAGAATCTTCCTATTTTGAGCCGCATGTAAAAGGCCTCTTGGAGGCCATTTCTGGATGTCATGTAGGCGAAACCGATTGGTCGCCAAAAAGACCTTCTGCCTCTGAGGGCATGACTCTCCCCTCCCATATCAACTATGTTGGCAAAGGGGCCAATCTTTTCTCATTAGGTTACCGTTTCCATGGCTCAGCATTGGTCATAACTCGCCATCTACGAAATACTTGGTTGTGGGATCGTGTGCGTGTCCAAGGCGGGGCTTATGGCGCCTTCTGTCTTTTTGACCATCTCTCGGGGATACTTACCTTAGTCTCCTACCGGGATCCAAACCTGATTGAGACGCTCGAAGTCTTTGACCAGGCAGCCCGGTTCCTTCGTGACCTGGATATAAGCGATAAAGAACTGACCAAAAGCATTATTGGGACTATTGGGGATCTGGATGCCCATATGCTGCCAGACGCAAAGGGATATGTCTCAATGCTTCGTTATCTGTCTTGTGATACGGAAGAGTTGCGCCAACAAATGCGTGATGAAGTATTGGGCACAAAAATTGCTGATTTTAAAATATTTGCAAACGTGCTTGACCAAGTAAAAGATAAGGGAATAGTGAAGATCCTTAGCTCATCAAACGCTATCCAGGTAATCACAACCGACCGGCCAGGATGGCTGGATGTGGTAAATGTGCTTTAAGTTCGATTTTCTTAAATTTTCTTTAGTCTAATTTTTAAGTAAAGATTTTATCAAAGATAAGGAATGATGCCTTGACGGCCTCATTCTCCTCTCCCAATTCTATTGTGGGTCTTCCATCAAGATCAAACTCCATAACATCCGTGTCCTCCGGGACTACACCAATTAGATTAAGTTGGTATTTTTTTACTGCGTGTTCTAATGATTTTTCTTGTCCTTTCTTAGCCCGATTAATAATAAGATATTTCCAACCGATATACAGGTGCAGTTCATTTGTTAACTCAACGATCCTGGACGCTGCCTGGACTCCCCTTCGCGTTGGGTCTGATATAACGAGAAGGACATTAATATTATTGGTTGTAAGTCGGCTGATATGTTCCATACCGGCTTCATTGTCAATAACAACATATTTATAATTTCCAATCAGCCTGTCCAGATACTGGGTTAAGAGGGTATTTGCAGCGCAATAACAGCCTGCACCTTCTGGTCTACCCATGACAATTAAATCAAATCCGGTTGACTCAACAATTGCCTCTTGTAGCCTCATTTCCATGAAAACATCCTTAGTCATTCCACTTGAAACCCCTTTTTTCATTTCCTCTCTCGCATCTCCCAGTGTCTCTTTCACTTCAAGCCCTAATACCTCATTTAAATTTGCATTTGAGTCGGCATCCACAGCCAGAACAGGGGTTCGCCCTTTTACAGAAAGATATTTAATAACAAATCCCGCTATAGTAGTTTTTCCTGTACCTCCCTTACCCGCAAGGGCTATTGAATAGCTCATATCTCGCTCCATTTTAAGAAATTTAAGAAATTTTTATTGATATTTTTTCCGAATTTTTATAATATACAAACATAACAAAAAAATTTTAACTCGTCTCTAACTGCCTATTATGTCAGAAAAAAATGATATATGGAAAAATATAACAACTAACATAAAACCTCATATTTCACGTTCTGAGTATAGGACATGGTTTTCTCAAACAACCCTTAAAAAATTAAACCAAAAACTGGCCATAATTGAGGTCCCTAACAAGTTTGTGGCTAGTTGGCTACGCGACAACTATATTAATGAAATCCAGTCATCTATTAAAACCAAGCTAAATCTAACCCCTAAAATTCAATTTATATTTATTAAACCAAAAATATCAGAGCTGACTCCAAAATATGAAAGCATAAAAGCATCTGAATTTAGTTTAACTAATTTATGCCCTTCATATTCGTTCGCTAACTTTGTCACGGCCAATAGCAACCAATACGCTTACAATTTGGCATTACAAGCATCCAATAAACCAGCAGTGAACTATAATCCTTTATATCTCTTCAGTAAACAGGGTTTGGGTAAAACACATCTTTTGAGTGCTATCGGTCTTAATTTACTAAGTAACAATCCATCAAAAAAAGTAATATATCTTTCTATAAATCAATTCTCTTCTGAATTTTCACTCGCTAAGAAAAAACAAAGAATAAATGAATTTAGGAAAAATTACAGAGACCTTGATCTTCTCCTACTTGACGATATTCACCTATTAAGTGGACGTAAAAAATCGCAGGAAGAGTTAATCTATATTTTTAACTTGTTTTTCGGGTTGAGGAAACAAATTGTTGTTGCGGGTATGAATCCTCCTTCTCAAATCTCCAAATTACTACCTCAACTCAGATCAAGGCTGGAAGGGGGAATTTTATCAGAAATCAAAATCCCAAATCAGAAGACAAAAATTAAAATCATAGAAAGAAAAATAAAGGAAAAAAATCTGATCATACCAGACGATGTTATATTTTTCCTAGCGAACAGCACAAATAATATAAAAACCCTAACTCGATATTTAGTTTCCCTTCAAACCTATGCCTCCCTTTACCAGCGGAAAATAAATATGTCCACAGTTAAATCCATTATAAAAAATGAGTATTTAAGTAATATAAATATCTTTGATATTCAGAAGGTAACTGCTGATCATTTCAATATATCCTTATCTGAGTTAATATCAAATAAGAAAGGTTATAAATTTTCATATCCAAGACATATAGCTATGTACCTTTGTAGAAACTTAACTTATTTACCTTTTAAAAAAATAGGTGAAGCTTTCGGAAATAAGAACCATGCTACTGTTATTCATGCGGTTAAGCGTATTGAAAAAGATAGAGAGGGGAAAAAAAGTAAAATAATAGATGATATTAATAAGCTCAACAGCCTACTTTCATAAACTGGTTTTAAATAATAAAAAAGACTTTAATTATTTCTTATAAAATACCTTATAATGTTATTACTGGCCTCAAAAAACCAAAATCCGTATCTAAAATTATGAAAATATATACTTTAAGGAAAAAGTTCTTTATAATGTTAATAAATATTCTAAATTTATTTAGAAACCTTTTTTATTTATTAAAATATGTTTTTAGGAAAGAAAGTATTGGAAATTTTTTAAAAAATTTTTATTATTTTTCTATATATTTCAATAAAATAGTTATTTATTAAACAAATTAACAGGGTTATTAATACTATTATTTATAAAATATAGTTATAAATATTTAATTATTTATAAAAGCATTAAATTTTTATTACCAATAAGTTCCTTTATTTAAAGGATTAATTATGGCTAATACCTACTTAATTATTAAGTTTATAAGTTTCTAAGAATGTTCTTAACTAAAACTAATATAACTTATTATTTATATATTTATTAATTCTGAACTATTAAGTTTTTTTTTAAATAGTTATTTTTATCGGATCATCTCCAGATTAGTTGATAAAAATAAGGGGAATATGTAGTGATTTCA
>CAYRFN010000128.1:0-10785 GCA_964423495.1 uncultured Desulfobacteraceae bacterium | reverse complement strand
TCGCAGGGTTTCTAATATTTCTTTATTGGTCATTGCCGGTCCTATTTGATATTTGTTCCATCTGGTTGGTTGAAAGATATGGCTCCGCTCCTTCGGTTACACGGGGTAACCGGGTACAACTGATTGGTGGCATTGTGTTGTGGCATTGGGTCGGACCTCAGCAAGTTACTGAAATGATTACAAAAGAACCCAAAATCGGGCCATTTTTGACCTTTAGAACCCCCATTTTGGGGTCAAAAAGGGGCTTTTAAGAAAAAGGGATGTCAGGATCTCCAAGGAAAACGATTCTCCACAATTTCGTAGGGTTGTGGCGGATCGCGGAGCACACCATTTGACATCACGAGGTTTATTCTCCCCCTCCAGGACTTCATCTACCCAAGCAGCATGCGAGTCAACGAGGTCATCCATTCCTTTCTTGCCGAGAAGGGCGACCAATTGCGCGTGGTCAATGAGCGAGTATCTCCTCCTGGGATTCTGAGACTGAGAAGGGGGTCAAATCTTTGATTGACTTATCTGTAACTCCTTAGGTTATTGGGTTCACGGTTCAGGGTTTAAAAATGTTCTCTCACCCCAGTTAAATACAAAACCAAAGTCATTTAACGGGGCACCGGTAGCGGGATCTCTACTACGTTTCAAGAGGCAGTGAGCACAAGAGCACTTTTTACCCCATGCTGCATCACGGCTTGTGTTTTCCCGATTGTCAGATGGAATGTCTATGATTTAGGGTCAAGTTTTTTTAGAAGACAGATCCGATTCGTTTTCCCCATTTCATCTGTGAATTTTTCATCGGCAGTTATCAGTGTGCCCTTAATTTCAAAAGCCACAGCAAGATAAGAGGCATCGTAAAAAGTAACTTTCTTTTGCCTCATCCATGAGAAGCACCGATTTACCATATCGTTAGTGAGTGCCACGTTTTTGATGTTTAGATTTAGAAGAAGATTCATTTTATCCATGGCTTCATCTTGAAGGCTCCGGCCGAGGAAGTTCCCTACCTCATACTGCCATAGTATCGGTGCCGACAGTTCTATATCTCCTTTAGTCCAGGTTTCCAGTAAGGCCATGGCCTTTTCATAATCTGATTCCCTTTTATTGCCTACTACCCATTTAAGTATGACTGAAGCATCCACCACATAATTTTTCATTTAATGACTTCTCCGGTCTTTAGACAAGCCCTTTATTATTTCTCGGTTTGAAAATTGTTTGCCAGCAGGAGGTGAACCAAAAAGTTTCTCTACTGATTTTTTTCTACGAATCGATTCCAGTTCCTTGCGGAGCGCTTCGTTTACAACCTTGCTTCTCTTTCCTGCGGGCACTAACGTTTCCAAGTCCCGGCAGAGTCGTTCCTCGATGAGAAAATTGAGTTTTTTAGAAGTTCTTCCCATTTTCAACCTCTTTTATATACATCCTATTCTTATTTAGCAATAATACTTCTAGAAAATAGAGATGTCAATGAATATTTGAAATATTTTTCCATAAAACGAGCAAACTACCCTTGAAATAAAAATTTTTAGGAAGAATTGTTGATTTAGAATGAAATACGACAAAATTTATTTGTCACAGGGCACAGAAAACAACAGAGAACTACTATTTCAGGAATGAGGCAAAAGAACAAATATAAAAGCAAAAAAAACAAAAAGATTAATCTCTCACAGAGCACACAAAGATCACGGAGAAATTTATGTTATGGCGAGAGGTGTAAAGACCAAAGGGGGTGGGTGTGAGATGTAATTTTTACCAGGTTTTGCAAAGGCCTCTTCTGATTTAGACGACTATTTGATACTGAATTTTTTTGAAGTATTAAGATAATCATTTATAAGGGTGATTTACCGAGTTGTGCAATAAAGCTCTCTAAATACCATAGAACATAATTTGAAAATTTTAGGAAGATGAAAGTAAGACGGTTTTGAGACATTTAGTCCATGCTATTGTGCTCTGGCAAGGGAGCGGCGACAATACTGACCAAAACTGTGAATAGCAGAGCATTGGCTGGGATGTGCAGGTTAAAATCGACTATGCTGTGAATCAGGATTGCTGTTACCCCAGACATGGCCCCCAGAGTTGTACCTCTGATAAGCCGACTTGGATTATTAAGTTTGTTAAATCCCTTTCTGTAAAGGGCAATGATCATCCAGATAATAACGGGAATCAGCAAAAGCCCCACTTCAGAGATGAAATGAAGATAATCGTTGTGTGCCCTGAAATAACGGGTTACAAACCCAGGAGGCTGGTATTGAGTAAATACAGTTGCAAATGTACCTGGCCCAGTACCAAGCAGAGGATGATCCTGAATCATTTTAACAATTCCGCCCCAAACCCTTACACGGGCGCTAAAGTTTAGAATTTCTTGTTTTTGCTCAAAGGTTTGTAATCTCTCTACTACAGGTGTACTTGCAAAAACAACTAACAGCAATGCAAAAAATCCCCCAGTTAGGGCAATTATTAATCTCTTTTTTTTGAAATATTGATTTGTTACCAGTGCAATGGCCATAAAAGTCAATCCAATAAGGGAAGCAATCCATCCACCTCTTGAAAGAGAAAGGGTCAGGGATGTAAGCATTGAAAAAGTCAGGCAGAGCATAAAAAAAAGTTTGCCGCCACTATAACCTGTCAAGAAGAGCCCAAGAATCAGGGGAATAGCCATCTCCATGTACCCGGCCAGGTGATTGTGGTTGCCATAAGTTGCCGAAAGAAGTTCCAAAGGATATCCAAGGTCTCTATACTCCCACCATGGAAATGGATTTGCACCAAATCTTTTAAATAGGCCGAAAATGGAGAGAAAAACAGCTATACCTATTATTAAATAAAAAAGTTTTCGTAGTTGGGACCGGTTAGTAACAATATAGATAGTCAAATAGAATATGACTATATAGTTGATGAGCAAGATCACGGCCCAGAAGCTCGAACGGAGATGCATGGAAAAGACAGAGGAAAGAATACAGAGGACCAATAGGGCAAGAATTGGTTTATCGAGCGGGGTTCTTATCCACTTCCATTCCCAGTTCCAGCTCTTTTGAACCAAAAATGCGGTCAGGGCAATAACGGTTAACAGATGTATGATGCTTAGTGCCCAGCCCTGCACAGAACCCATGGCAAGTGGAGTGAATATGAGTAAAGCATATATTGCGTAGCGAGGTATGATAGATAAAAATTTCACTGAAAATTTTTTCAGCTTTGAGCTTTGAGCTCAAGATATCTCTTTTGATAGTGCTTATTTTCCGGATCCAGCTTTATGGCCTTTTGGTAATAGTCCATGGCGAGACGCCAATTTCCTGTTTGTGTGCAGGCATCGCCCGCATGGGCATAAAAGGAGGCCCTGCCAGGTTCCAGTGAAATAGCAGACTTCCAGTCCTCAAAGGCTCCGGTGTAGTCCTGTTTGTCCCATCTTATCCAGGCCCTGTGATCAAAAAGCCAGACAGGTGGTTTAGCTTGATGTTTGATGGCAAGGCCTGCCTCCTTTTCGGCCCTATCTAACTTTCTTAGCCGTTTCAGTACTTGAGAAAAAATTAGGTGATAATGGCTATTAGACGGGTCAAGTACTGTTGCCTTTTGTATAGCAAGCTCCATGCCGTCCCAGTCCTTTTCTATTTTGGCAATATGGGCCAACCAATAATAGGCCTCGGCAGTGGGTTCCTGTTGATTAACATCCATGAGGGTTCGGCGTGCTTGGATGTATCGGTTAAGGTCAATAAGACTTCGTGCCGTAAGGATATCCATTTTGGTTGTAAGGATAAAACGGTTCTTAACCTTCTGGTAAAATTGGTAGAGTTTTTCAGGATAGCCTTCTTTTTTATAGACATAGTAAAGTCCTTCCAGATCCTTCTCCTTTGTCTTGCTCAGATCCAGACCTCTAAAGAAAGAACTCTCTGCCTCCTCAAACTGCCTGTTTTTTAAATAGAGGCGACCTAAATGTATAAAATCTTCAGTGGTGTTGGGATTTTCCTTGTATCGGAGCGCCTGTCTATAATGGGATATGGCGCCTGACCATTCTTTTTTCTCAGCCAACAGATAAGACATGGCCTTATGGGCATCTCTGCCGGAGATATCCTCTTTGATGGCCTGTTGAAGACCCATCTTAAATGCCTCCTTAACAGTGGGAGACCAAAATGGCTCTTCTCTCAAATAATAATAGACTGATGGATATATTCGGGCCAGGGTCTGGATGATAGTTAATAGCTCATCTATCTTTCTCTGATTATAAAGATACTCTGCCATGCCATAGTGATAAGCTATACTATTGGGCTTTAAACGGATGGCTTTTTTAAAATATGACAAGGCGTTGTAAGAATTATTCTCTTTTTTTTGATAAAGATATTTAATGTATTCAGACAGTTTTTCAAGACGGGCATCTTCTCTTGCAAGGCCATAGACGGCTTCGGCATCAAGGGGATTAAGCCTGGCTGCCTTGAGATAGGCATGTTTAGTTTTTTTTGAAATGTCAAAGGCCTCTTTGATGGGCTTTAATACTCCCAGTTCATGGTATGCTTTACCCAAGTTTTTCCAGAGCAATGGATCATTAGGTTCATGACGGATAGCCTGTTCAAGTTCCGTGACAGCAGTGTCATAATTTCCATCCCGTATTTGATTTATGGCCTTTATATAATGGATCTGGGAGATAAGTTGAAGATAGAGGTAATATGAGGCCACAATAGAAAGGATAACTATCAAAGAGCATAAAAGGCTTTGCCCTTTGCTTTTTGCATTATTTTTTTTCACCATAATATTTAGAGAAATATTTATTATAATACTTGTAATATCCCTCTCTTTTGATATCAACTTGATTGAGAACTACACCAAGAAGGTTAGCCTTAGCCATATGGATTTGCTCCACGGCCTTTTTTACCATTCTCCGGTCCATGAAACCAGCCTTCACTGTAACCACTACCCCATCTACATAAGGACCCAGAAGCAGTGCATCGCTTGCTGGCAGAATAGGTGGGGAGTCTATAACCAGGACATTATATCTTTTTTTCAGGTTGGAGATCAAAAAAGACATACGTTCAGAACCTAAAAGTTCTGATGGATTGGGTGGGAGGTTACCAACAGGTAGAAGAAAAAGGTTGTTTGTTCCTGTCTTTAGTATGGCTGAATTTATCTTTTTCTGCAGATATAGAAATTCCTCTTCTCCAACTACCACCTGCTTGTGTATTTTATTGAAATCTATGGGGTCAAATGAGGCCCGCTCAAAATCAGATTCGTAAAACTCTTTGAACGAAAATTCTCCTGATTTAAAATGTAGTGCTGTTCGAAGACCCTCTATCATATGGATAGTGAGGAAACCCGTTAAATCATCCTCATTCACAAGGCCCATACTAATAAGGATAAAACCGAGTCTCTGGCCTGTGTCTTTCTGTCGGATTATGGCCTGCTTAGCCTGTTCTTTATTGAGGAGATTATTCTTAATCAAGATATTCGCCAATTTTTTCTCATCTGGCCTGGTAAGCCACTTGATATCAACTATCTCTCCATTTAAAAAGAAAAACTCTACCTTCTCAAACCCATCGGAGAGGTGTAAAAGGCCCGTCTTTTTGTTAAGTGCTATCAATTTAAATAGATCATGTATTCCGAAATTCTTGAGGGAACCGCTCTGGAAATCGGTGCTGAAGACATCACCAAGCAATCCGGTGAGACCCGGAGATTCATTTGAATGGATTAATTGACTAAGAGCGGGCTTTCGCATGTCAGCATCAATCATCAGAACAGACCTTTCGGCCTTCGCTATGGTATAGGCGAGATTGGCCACGGTGCTGGTCTTTCCTTCTCCTTCACCGGCACTGGTTACCAAAAGAGATTGGAAGCCTTTTTCCATAAAGGAAAAGTGGATATTTGTCCGTAAGGTTCGGTATGCCTCGGCAAAACGCGTGTCGGACTGGTATTTATTCAAGAGCACTTCGGTAAAATCTTTTAATTTTTTAGATAATTTCCTCTTTTTTGGCCTCATTTGGATTGAACCTTCTTAGTGTGTTTTGCCTTATCAAATATAGGAATTACAGAGAGAACCGGCACATTTAGGTACCTCTGGATATCTTCCTCCGTGCGCAAGGACTGATCTAAATATTCCCACAAGAAAGAGATACCAATGCCGGTCATCAGACCAAAGATGATGCTCAAGATAAGATTAAGCATTTTCTTTGGTTTTATAGGATACTTTGGCACCAATGCCTCTTCTGCTATTCGTATATTGGAAACATTTGTGTTGCTGATCATGTTGGATTCCTTTACCCTGGAGAGTAAGGTATTATAAAGATTCTTGTTTGTTTCCACATTCCTCTCAAGGATGGAATATTTAAGTTCCTTTTTATTTGTCTCTAAGACATCATTTTCAAAATCGTCTATGGTTTTCTCAAGTACCTTTTCTTTAGCCAGGAGAACGGAGCGTTCTGCCCTTAAGTTTTCCATCTCTTTTTTTATTTCGTCGTTGAGTTTTTTTCCTATCTCATCTATCTTGGTCTTAACCTGGGTTATTTTGGGGTGTTTAGATTTGTAGGTCTTGTTGAGGCGGGAAAGTTCTACCTCTGATTCAAGTAGTTGACTGTAAAGAGTATCTATGAGGGGATTCTTAATCAGGGAACTAACATTTAGAATACTTCCTCTTTCATTGAAAAGCCGCTTTAACTCTGCCAATTTAGTATCTAACTCAAGCCGTTTATTCCTGGCCTGAAGATAGGCAGTATTAAAGTCCTCTATCTTCTTTGTAATGATATCATACTTGCCCTTTATTGAAAATAACTTTGCCCGCTGTTTATAGGCCAGAAATTCCTCTTCGGAATCCTCCAGTTTTTTCTTCATTTCGTATAATTGATCTGTCATCCAGCTAATGGTATTCTGGGAAGATTGAAGTTGGTTTTCAATATTATAATTGACATAAGACCTGGCCAGGGTATTGGCAATATCTCCGGCAATAACAGGGTCATGGTCTTCTACGCTCACCTTCAGGATCCGGGTGTCTCTTACAGGCTCAACATGTATTTTTTCTCTCAGTTTCTTGTTTAGCTGAAACAGCCTCTCCTGCGGGGTAAGGGGTTTCTTTTCCTTGCCAAGAAGGAGATAGATATTCTTTTTAAATTGGGATAAGAATTCTCTCCAGGGACTTACTTCGATGTCTTCTTTAATCTGATCCAGTTTGAGGGTTTTGATCACCTTTTGAATGACCGGATAGGAGGTGATAAGTTCGAAATGTGTATTGAAGGTTAAAGATTGAGAACCATAACTTTCGTAATCCATTCTCTGTCCGGTTAGAGGTGATGTGTTCTGTTCTTTTTCGATAATCAATATTGTTGTGGCCTGGTAGACTGGTTTCATCAAGAAGGAAAAGAGCATAGTCAAAGTAGTTATGAGGAAAAATGAGGCGATGATAGTCCATTTGTGCTTGGTCAGGATATGGTAATATTCGCTGAGCTGTGGGGATTGGTCGGTTCTTGCTGTACTCATATTATCCATTATTAGAGCCATGTCTCGGGTACATGGAGCCTGTCTCCAGGCTCAAGTATAATGTCAGGGATTTCCCCGTTTTTTACATTATTGAGGTCTATCTTTATTATCTCTATGCTGTCCCCCTTTTTACGAATTATTCGTGTTCGATTTGGGGCAGCAAAGGTGTCAAACCCACCGGCCATAATACAGGCATTTAAGGCGGTCATCCCTGGCTGATAGTCATATATACCTGGTCTTTTCACTTCACCTTCCACATATATTTTTGATTCGGCAACATCAAGGGAGGCCTTAAGCGGGATATAAACTACATCACCGGGCTTGAGAATAAGGTTGACGCTCATGTCTCCCTTGTCTAAAAGCATTTTGAGATCTACCTTTATTGGCTCGGTTTTGGTCTGGGAATGTAAGTCGTCTATGTTTGTTTCTCCTATGTCTTTAGAAGTAGAATCCCTCATGATATAGGCCACGTTGCCACGATCAGGCAAAACGCCCTCGGCCTTGGCAATCAACTCCAACAGGCTGGCTTCTGTGGTCGTTTCATACATGCCCGGTTTCTTCACAGCACCAGAGATAAAATATTGCAGGCTATGATATTCCTTGATACTGATGTTCACCTTGGGATTGACAAAGTAGTCTTTGGCTAAGGGCTCGGTGATTTTCTCCTCCAATTGGCTTGGAGTAAGTCCCTCGGCCTTAATGGTGCCGATGAATGGGGCATTGATTGTTCCCTGACCTGAGACAGTCAAATCTGCCTTATGCTGTTCTTCCCCTCCTGCATATATCGTAAGACTAAGTACATCATTAGGTCCTATTTGATAGACCTTATCCTGTGCACCTGATTTGACCGGGCAAGTAAGAAAGATTATCTGGAATAGGATGATAAGAATGTATCTTGTTTTTATTATTCTTGTGTAAAGATACATCATATAGGTTATTAGGTCATAAAAGTGTGGGGAAGATGTGTGGCATTTCAAGGCTGAAACTACCAAAAAATGCACTACACATTGCTTTATCGGTAGTATGATGCCTCTTTGCTATAAGCTCCTCTACTCCCTATATCATAATTAAAATCAAAGCTAAGCATTATATAGTTGTTTTTGTAATCATAGCCGGCCAGATTGGATTCACGATTTTCCTGGCCTGCAGTCAATGAGATAGACATGTTTTCTTTGATCAGATATCCAATCTTTCCTGAGATGTCGTATACGTCATCTTCCCGAAGCTCAGTGTTCCCGGCAGGAGTCGCGCCTGTGTAATTTATATATTTATTTGTCTGGTAATAGCCTCTAATTATGGCCTCTATCTTGTCCATAAAGACATGGCCAATGCTCCCTGTAAACCTATAGGCCTCGTATAGGTCATAATAGTAACCCAAATTATTGAAATTTCTTTCAGCAGCAAGGTAAATATGACTTTTTTCCCTTAATAGACGCTTTCCTCTAAGCTTCATTTGGTTGGGAGGTGGAGGGTTCTGTCCTGTGACAGAAAACTTGAAGTTAAAAAGATCTTCATGACCATGATAGTAAATTTCTTTAAAATCCCGATTATGATATCCAACCCCTCCATCAAAGGAAAAATATTTATAACGCTTCTCAAAAACAAGCTGGGTCTGATTTGAGATATACTCTTCACCATACAGATGAGACTCTAATATCCAGAGTTCATGTTCAAGACCAAGTGTTGTTGTTCTCGATGGATTATATAGTAAGTCAAAGAGCCACCTGTGTTCGGTAAAGTCATCAACTTCTGACTCATAGTAGTCTATATCTGACCGGCGGTATCGCAGGCCTGCTGAGAACTGTTCTTTAAATTCATAAAAGATACCCGGGGTAAAGCGATTAACCCAATATTTTTCTCTCGCAATGCTGTTACTGAACTCATCAGCTTCAGCTGGACGACGGGTTACGATAAAGGAATCATTAAGGCCTAACGTCAGGTGTTGAACCGGGGAATACATCGCCTCCAAAATAGCTATGTGCCCGAAATAGTTATCCTCATCTGCCGATTGCTCACCCTCAGGGACACTGCTTTTATCTTCATAGAAATGGGCATCAAGGGTGTAGTTCAGTAAGACCTTAGATTTAGTCGTTTCCGCCCCAAGCTGAATTCCCGGTTGAACAAGATATGTGAAAACTCCCCGTTCATTCTCTTCTGACTTGTAAAAATTGCTGTCAAACTGAGTACTGAGCGAGAGCATTGGCTTTACTAAAAACTTTGTTTTAGCCAAACTTACTGCAGGAAGAGATGGAATGGAAAGGGCAATTATAGTTAAGATAATAAGAAGGCTGGTAGATATTGATACTTTATCTGTGTCATATAACATATTTATTTCCCCCTATATTATTATATTCTTACTATCTTCCTTACTAAAAAATAATGCCAATTATCAATTTACACCTCGAAACAGTAAAAGATTGGTAACATTCAAAAGTATTTACATTCAGTTATAAATAGACAGTTTATTTACATTGATTCCTAAAAAGGGTGTTTCATGCTCTTGGATCTAAGATCTATAATGGAAGGGCATATGGTTCCGTGCCCTTCCAAGTGTGAGACCTTTTAAACGATACAAAGAGATTGCGAAGAAAGACATTTAAAAATGCCTCGCTCGGAAGGGTGTGAGCTTCACTTTTAAGGGCTACTAACGGCACGATTTTCACTTCTGAAGGTTTGAGTATCTAAAGGAATATACAGTTCCACTATGGGCTCTTCATAGGCCTCAATATCTTTTTTACCAATACTCGTTACTACAATAAAGCCCCATGGATGATATGCTCTTGCTAAGGAAGTTATAAGAATCGGTGTTTCAAGATCGTATAATGGCCAGAGATGCTCAATAAAACCTTGCCCTGTTTTGCGAATGATTTTAAGCATTTCAACGAAAAATTGCGTACCATTTCGGTCCTTGAAATTACTAAAGTCTTTGCCTATATAATCAGGCCTATAGGGATCCATGACCAATCTGCCTTGCATATCAAATATTTGAAAATAATCTTTTTTTTCAGGGCCATATCTAACAACTTTAAGTAATTCAACAAACTTCTGCACCTTATCTTCCGATCCAATGCCTTTCTCTTTTTCTATAGACTCCAAGACACTAAAGGCCTTATTAATAGCATCTTGCAATGCCAACATATATGTGGGTATTGTCTTTTGTGACTTATCAGCGGTTTTACTTGCTACATCGGTGGTAACACCTGATATGGCAAAAAAAGTAACTGCAAAAAAGCTGATAATAAAAGCCGGTGCCCTTTTCCAATTTCTAAAAGATTTTCTCATTACCTTTACCCCCTTTTTACTTAATAGAGACTGTTACGAAAAAAACAAAAACATGACATTAATTAAAGTCAAAAG
>CAYRFN010000127.1:0-10812 GCA_964423495.1 uncultured Desulfobacteraceae bacterium | reverse complement strand
GGCGTTCGATCCCGCTATACGCTATAGGCGGGACGACTTTCTTAAAAGAGAGTTCTATGCCTTTCTTAAAGAAATCGAAAGGCACATAAACTTTTTAAGTACAAACCGAATGTGAACACTCTTGAACATTACCAATCACTTTTATTTGCAAGTTGCACCTTGCATGTTGAAAATCCGTCACATTTAGCCGGTAATCTTTATATTGAACATTTTGGATATTATACCATAAATTTTAGAATTAACTTATAATCTTTTTGACTCATTTCCAGGAACATATTAACAAAAAGCCCGGTTTTCCCCTTGACTCAAAATTGGCATTTCTTTATATTTACCGAGCCCGATATTGGCTTTTGATTTATTCTGTCCTGTAAATTATTCCAGCACAAATCTTTCAATGGCATAGTAATATCGAAGGTATTACACTTGCCCAAAACTGTCTTTATAAAAAGTAATAAAAGGACTTCCTTATGCCTAAACGTGACGACATCAAAAAGGTAATGATTATCAGCTCCGGGCCTATTATCATCGGTCAGGCCTGTGAATTTGATTATTCTGGCACCCAGGCCTGCAAGGCCCTTCGAGAATTAGGCTACGAGATCGTCCTTGCGAATTCAAATCCAGCTACCATAATGACCGACCCCGGCATGGCCGAAGCAACCTATATTGAACCCCTCAATCTACAAGCCATGGCAGAGATCGTTGAAAAGGAGCGGCCCGATGCCATACTGCCTAATCTCGGTGGGCAGTCCGGACTGAATCTTTCCTCTGAATTGGCGCGCACAGGTGTACTCGATAAATATGGCGTTAAGGTGATCGGAGTTGAGGTAGATGCCATCAAGCGTGGTGAGGACCGAATTGCCTTTAAAGACACTATGGAGCGGCTCGGCATTGAAATGCCTAAAAGCAACCCGGCCTTCAGTGTCGAGGAGGCTGAGAGAATCGCTGATGAGCTCAATTATCCAGTGGTTATCCGTCCCGCTTATACTATGGGTGGGACTGGTGGGGGTCTGGTCTATAATGTGGAGGAATTGCGAACCATTGCCAGCAGAGGTATCTCAGCAAGCCTCGTGGGCCAGATACTCGTAGAAGAATCCGTCTTAGGTTGGGAAGAATTGGAACTCGAGGTAGTACGTGATGCGAAGAACCAGAAAATTACGGTCTGCTTCATCGAAAACGTTGATGCCATGGGCGTTCACACGGGAGACTCCTTTTGCACAGCACCCATGCTTACTATTGACCCTGAACTACAAAAACGGCTCCAGAAATACTCCTATGACATCGTGGAGGCTATAAAAGTCATCGGTGGCACAAACATCCAGTTTGCTCATGACCCCAAGACCGGCCGAGTAGTCGTAATCGAGATCAACCCCAGGACCTCGAGATCATCTGCCCTTGCATCAAAGGCTACTGGTTTTCCCATTGCCCTAATCTCATCAATGCTGGCAGGCGGCCTGACCCTGGATGAGATACCTTACTGGAGGGAAGGCACCCTCGAAAAGTACACCCCCTGGGGCGACTATGTAGTGGTCAAGTTTGCCCGCTGGGGATTTGAAAAGTTTGAAGGCTCAGAGGATAGGTTAGGGACCCAAATGCGGGCTGTAGGCGAGGTCATGAGTATCGGCAAAAACTACAAAGAGGCATTTCATAAGTCCATCCGATCCCTGGAGACAGGCCGATACGGTCTTGGTTTTGCCAAAGATTTTAATAAAAAGTCCCTCGACGACCTCTTAGATCTCCTTGCTGAACCCACAAGCGAGCGCCAATTTATTATGTATGAGGCACTCAGAAAAGGAGTCAGCATCGACGTCCTTTATGAAAAAACCTATATTAAGCCCTGGTTTATTGAGCAGATGAAGGAACTTGTAGATCTGGAGGAAAAGATACTTAAGTATAGAAGGAAGAAAACCCCAGATTCTTTACTTGAGCAAGCCAAAAAAGACGGCTTTTCGGATCGATATCTTTCTCAACTCCTACAAATTCCAGAAAAAGATATTAGGGCACATCGGATCTCTATAAACGTTACAGAAGGATGGGAGCCAGTGCCTGTTAGTGGTGTGGAAGATGCAGCATACTATTTTTCCACTTATAATGCCCCCGACAAAGTGGATACCAGTGAAAGGCGCAAGATCATGGTATTGGGTGGTGGTCCAAACAGGATCGGTCAGGGAATAGAATTCGATTACTGCTGTGTCCACGCGGCATTTGCCTTAAGGGACGAAGGGTTTGAGTCAATCATGGTCAACTGCAACCCTGAGACTGTATCCACCGACTATGACACGTCGGATAAACTCTACTTTGAGCCACTCACAGTAGAAGACGTCTTAAGCATTTACCAGAAAGAAAGACCAGAAGGAGTCATTGTACAGTTTGGGGGTCAAACCCCTCTCAACATAGCAAACGAGCTGGCCAATGCCGGGGTAAAGATCATTGGCACATCACCTGACACCATTGACTTGGCGGAAGATCGCGATCGCTTCCGCAAAATGATGCGCAAATTGGGTGTCCCCCAACCTGAATCGGGCATGGCCAGCACCTTGAAAGATGCTCTTAAAGTGGCTGAAAGGATAGGTTACCCCTTGATGGTAAGGCCTTCCTATGTCCTGGGAGGACGGGCCATGGAAGTTGTTCATGATGAAGATATGCTTAAGCATTATGTAGCCGCTGCTGTGGATGTGAGCCCTGAACGGCCGATATTGATCGACAAATTCCTTGAAAACGCCGTTGAAGCAGAAGCAGACGCTATTGCAGATGGCACTGACGCATTTGTGCCTGCCGTCATGGAACATATCGAACTTGCAGGTATACACTCAGGCGATTCAGCATGTGTAATACCACCCATAAGTATATCTGCCAAGCATATTGATACAATTTATTATTATACAAAAAAAATTGCCATTGAGCTGAACGTAGTCGGTCTGATGAACATCCAGTATGCCATTGCAAACGACACAGTTTATATTCTTGAGGCAAACCCGAGGGCCTCACGAACGGTTCCGCTTGTATCAAAAGTATGCAACATTTCTATGGCACACATTGCAACACAGCTCATGATGGGTAAAAAGCTTGCTGATCTCGACATCAAACCCAAATCAATCCCGCATTTCGGTGTTAAGGAGGCAGTCTTCCCATTTAATATGTTCCAGGAGGTCGATCCTGTTCTGGGGCCTGAAATGCGATCCACAGGAGAGGTCCTTGGGCTTGCCGACTCTTTCGGGCTCGCTTACTATAAGGCCCAGGAAGCGGCACAACAAATTTTACCTAAAGAGGGAACCGTACTTATCACAGTATCTGAGCAAGACAGGCCGGCCGTTTTGGAGGTAGCCAGTCAATTTGATAAACTGGGATTTAGGATCAAGGCGACTAATGGCACCCATAAATTTTTAACAGGCCAAGGTATTAAGACAGAACAAATTTTAAAGATGCATGAAGGTCGTCCAAATATCGTTGATGGGATTAAAAACCATGAGATTCAACTGGTCATAAACACACCCATCGGCAGAATGGGCAAACACGACGATTCTTATATCAGAAAAGCGGCAATCAAATATAAGATACCTTACATCACCACACTAAGTGCTGCCCTTGCTGCAGCAAAAGGTATTGCAGCAAACCGGCGCGGGCATGGAAGCGTCAAATCTCTACAAACCTACCACTCTGATATCAAGTGATAGTATCTCTTAGGGAGTATAAGCATGGACGGAATTGTTGGTATCTACGGCATAGGTGATAATGAACTGGTAAATAAGACATTCCTGGCAACAGGTGCTTGTCAGCACAGAGGCAAGGCCAGCACCGGATTGGCCGTGGGAAATCGAAAAGGCATTTATGTTTATAAAGGTTTAGGTCGTATCGCCGAAGTTATAGACTATAGCATAATTAGAACCTTCCAGGATTTAGAACCTATCGCCGCTATTGGCAACATAGGTTATACAAAAAGAAAAATAGCAGAAAAAGTCAATTCTGAGCCAATAGAAATATACCCAAAGACCAGCTCAAAATTTAAAGTAGTCTTAACCCTGGATGGGTACCTTATCAAAGAAGATGACCTAAGAGCCGAACTTGAAACAGATTACTGGTTACAAACCGATAACAAAACAGAAATCATCGGAACCCTATTACATAAATACATTACACAAGAAGGCATTTCATTTGGGGCGGGCGAAAAACTAATTGAGACACTGCGAGGCAGAGCGACTTTTTCCCTAATTGCTTTGGTTCATGATAGTAAAGATATATCAATGATTACCCTAAATGATGAAAAAGCATTTGAGCCATTCTGCTATGGAACTGTTGAAGGAACCTTTGTCGCAAGTTCTGAATCATGTTCCCACAGAAGACTAAACGGGTTCACCGAAAGGGAATATGACGGTGCGGAAATGACTATCTGCTCATCAAGTGGGTATGAAACAAAAAGATTGAGAGAAGAACCAATGATGCCGGATATCTTCCAGGGCGTTTACTTTGGCAATGTGGGTTCAATATTTAGAGGAAAAGAGATATTTCAAATAAGAAGAGAACTGGGTTTGGAACTCGTTGATCATTACAAAAGCTCAAAATCCGATATTATTATTCCTAACCCGGAATCTGGCTGGGGCGTTACAGTTGGGATAGCAGAAGGTCTGGGAAAAAAATTGTTTCCTGCCTTGATAAAACTTCCGCAAGCTATTAGGACATTTCAAGAAGGCGAACTACAAACAAGATCCAAGGAGGTTGGACTCAAGTTTGGCGGCATTGACTCCTTGCTAAAAGAAAAGAATGTTGCAATGGGAGATGACAGCATTGTTAGAGGAAGTGTAAGTGAAGGAGGCTCTATCTGGGTAGTATACAACGCAGGGGCTAAATTTATAGAATTTTGGATATCTTATGGCCCAATGTTCTTCCCTTCATTCAAGGAATGGCATCGTGGGATTGAATGTTTGCATGAGCTTGCCGCCCAAAGGGCCTTTAAAGATGATAACCCCTATGATAAGACACTTGATGAGATAAACAGGGCCGTGGCTAAACTGATTGGCGTCGATGATGTAAAATTTAATTTACAGGAAAGAATCAAAAGGGTTACGGGCAAAGGTTCTTTCCAGGCATTAGACGCAAGTTATCCGATAAGCCATGAGTTTTGGCCGGATTGGCTCAAGAAAGAATTTGAAAAATATAATCGTTATCGAAATACTTAGGCATTATCTTCTTCTAAATGCCACTGAGATCAAGTAAGATAAGGCTCCCACTGCTTCGCTGTTTCAAGGATATAGCCCGGCGAAAGATCTTCTACAATCCTATTATGGCCCGGCAAGAGGATATTTACCTCCAACTCAGAAAGCCTAAAAAGAGACTCTTTATGTTGTGTCCCATTGGCTCCATGGAGATCAAAGCGGCCAATGGCATAGTCGGCATAAACCACATCTCCAGGAATAAGGATCTTTTCCCTGCGGTTAAAAAGCGCAATACTGCCCGATGAATGTCCCGGGACATGGATTACCTCCCATACCATATCACCTATCTTTAATGTTTCTTCCCCTTCTAACTTTCGATCGATCTGAAAAGTAAATTCGCCAGATTTGAGCCCATACTGTTCCTGGCACATGCTCTTGAACATATCCATCCCATAGACAACCCTCTCATCCCCTTTTTCCAGAAGCTTTGCCTCATCTATATGCGCCCAGAGTTCGGCCTGGTTGATCTGTTTAAGGATCTCCGAAAGGCAGCCGATATGATCCAAGTGGGTATGGCTCATGATCACCCTTTTGATATCTGATAATTCGAGCCCCAATTTTTGTATAGACTCAATCTTATACTGTCCTTTCCCCATCAACCCCGCATCGATGATAGTGAGATCTTTGGAAGAGGGCTTGCCCACCACATACATATGAGAGTCCGGTATCATTTCGTCTTGGCCTGGGATAAAATACACACCTTCCGAAATCTGCTTCATGATTTTCTCCTTTTCACATACTTATTCTGTTATTGCGAGGAGTGAGATTCCTCTTCAAGGACTTACTAAGGAAAACATATAATAGTTTGCATCGCTGAAGTTTCACAATACCGATTAGAGTGGCATGAGGTCTTTTCAGAAGTGACTGTCGGGAGGAAGGAAAAGATCTCATGTCGCCATATTATTATGTGACAACTATTTCATGCTCCTCTCAGTAACTCTTTCCATAATCCGCCATGAACTTGAAATACATTTTTTAACACATATTCAAGTTTGCCTTGATTCGCTTGAGATATAATATCCTCGAGATGGGTCTCTGATAGGCCTGCAAGTTCTTTTAAAACTACTTTCACCGAACTCCTGAGGCCTTCAAGGTTATAGCCCCCCTCAAGAGTAATCACGACTTTACCGCCACAACACATATTGGCAATTTCCATAATGGAACGCGTAAGTCCTGCAAAACCATTCGGTGTCACACGCATTCCCCCCAGGGGATCATTTTCGTAAATGTCAAAACCTGCTGAAACTAAAATCAGTTCAGGTTTGAACTCAATTGCAATAGGCTTCAGTATTTTTTCGAAAATGCCTACGTACTCCCCATCGCCATGGCCAACAGATAGCGGCACATTCACAGTAAACCCTTCTCCTTTGCCAATCCCCTTTTCTTGAAAAGCACCGGTGCCAGGATAGTAAGGATATTGATGGGTTGAAAAATACAGGATTGAAGGGTCCTCTTCAAAGGAATGCTGAGTGCCATTACCGTGATGCAGGTCCCAGTCCACTACAATTATCCGTTTGAGGCTGTGAAACTCCTGCGCATATCTGGCACCTATGGCCACATTATTGAAAAGACAGAAACCCATGCCCCTTCCCCTTTCTGCGTGATGCCCAGGTGGCCTCACCAATGCAAAGGCGTTGTCCAGTTCACCAGATATTACCATGGAAATGGCCTGACATAACCCTCCTGCCGCAAGAAGGGCTGCCTCATATGATCCTGGAGAAGTGGCGGTATCGGGGTCTAAAGACCGGTAACTCTTTCCCTCTGTCTCCGCCACCATGCTTACATATTCAGGAGAATGGATAAACAAGAGCTCTTCGTTTTTTGCCCTTCTTACCGGGACTTCATGGAAGTTGCCTGACATGTCGGGTTCGTCAAGCATGGCATAAGTCACTTCCAGCCTTTCCGGGCTTTCAGGGTGAAAAGCACCCGGTTGGTGATTCATAAATCTATTATCCCTGACGATACCTGTTTTGCCCATTTCTCTCTCCTGAATTTGACATTTCTATAACATATTCAGTCCCATTTCCATGAAAAGGCCCTTACCGATTGAGGATTCTTCATAATAAAGGAATTCAAACTCTTATTGTATTTCATGGCCTAATTTAAATTTCAACTTTAAATTTGGATATTTAATGTCACTGAGTTGACCTCTCCACTTAGAGCCTACAGATATACATATATACTTAAACTTTCTGGCAAAATATCTTGACTAATTAACTGATTTTAGGTAAATTCTTCTAAATTTTTTATATATTGGTTTTAACCTTGACAGGAGGAAACCTTGGAATAATTCCACAAGAACCCTGGATCTCAAATATAGAACAGGGTTTTTAATTGAAGGGCATCGCGTATTTATTGTCCTAAACCAACGACTGGAGGATACGCACATGTCGCCAAAGAATACACGAACAGAGGTCGACAGGCAATATCAGATCGTTGCCGAGGCTCGGCGTAACCAAGAGCTTAGGGAGAAGGCCTATCGGGAGCGAGCGCTCAAGATTTATCCGGGGATCTGTGCCCGGTGCGGGCGCGAATTCACAGGCAAGAAACTCCGTGAACTTACGGTCCATCACAAAGATCACGACCACGATAACAATCCGCCTGATGGCAGCAACTGGGAGCTGCTGTGTATTTACTGTCACGACAACGAGCACTCGCGGTATCTGGATGCGGAATGGTATGAACCGGCGAAACCGGGCAGCGAGCAAAAGCCGCCTTCCACCTACAAACCGTTCGCTGGTCTCGATGCCTTGCTGAAAAACAAAAAGTAACAGCCTCTGTCTATTGAGTTATTTGTTTATTTAGGGATGTCCTCCTTTTCAATTCAATATTCAAATTCAATGATTAATGAACAGTGATCAATGACCAATAGAAAAAATATTGTCTATGACAAAGCCTATACCTTTGCGGTGAACATCGTGAAAAGGCTGACTTTCCCGCTAAAGTGTCTATCGCCTATAAGGAATGCCTGGAAACGAAGTATTGATCATTGGCAATTGATCGCTGATAATTGATCACCGGTTCGGCAGTTTAGTATAGCAATAGTAAAGATCAGACCTAACCCCTTTTGTTAAACACTTTTTCAACGAGGATAATAATGGCAAAATCAAGGGACACAAAGAAAGATTCTAAAAAGAAGGCAAAAAAATCATTAAAAGAAAAGAAGAAGGCAAAGCAGGAGAAGAAGAAGGCGGCAGAATAGCATTGAATGCTGTGGCCAGGTCTTTGGTTGCCAGTTTCTGCATGTTAGAGAGAATATCGAGGTATGCCCTTGACTTTAGGTGTTCCGTAAAGGGGGCAAATTTCCTTGACTAAGTATTTAATTTCGGAAGATGAAACAAAGACCGAATGTCATTTGGATAGCGGACCATCATGTATTTTATAAGGCTCGTTTTATTCGACAGCAAATCTATCCGATTCTGCTCTCATCTCAGACCAAGGCCCTTATCAATATATTCGGGGCTTCATTGTGGATTTCAGAGACAGAAGGCACAGATTAGGCGCCAAAGCAAGGTGAAAGAGGACCCGATAAATATACCGAGGTCGATTTATATCATATACGAATGGAACGGCTTATCCAAAAAGAGGACATACTTGGGAATCAAGGAATTAAGGATGGTGATGTAATAGTTCTCGTGCGGGGCGATTCAGATCAAATAGACAGGCAGTTGTCTATAATAAGGGAGACATCGGAATTCCCCGTTTCAATTCCAGACGACATCCCTTAACGGTTTGTTGCCCAAACCTGTTTTTTACAATTGTATTTCCTGAAGTGACCAATTTTATACCTATTTTAAATATTATTAATAAAATAACTATTTTTAACAATAATATTAAATAATACTTGACAATATAATGTAATTATAGTAAGTTCATGGCAACAAAATACTTAAGGAGTTCTTGCCATGATGGGATATCAACCAAACCACGACCTGGCGGGCCAGTGCCTGGGTGCTTTCCTCATTTGTGACATCCGTCTGAAGTACGGAAGCTTCGTAACCCCTTAAGGTAATCTCCTTGGCCACAGCCCGTGCCTTTTCTTCATTAATCTCCACAATCACGACTTTGGCCCCCTCTTCGGCCAGCTTGGGGGCGTAAGCGGCTCCAAGCCCTTGCCCTGCACCAGTAATAATCACCACTTTGTCCTTAAGCCTCATGATTTCCTCCTTTTTGTTTCGAGATATAAGATGACCGGGTTCTCCAAACCCGACCAAGAGTATCATGCCCCTGAACCAATCGGGTTAGAAAAGAGAACTGTAAACAAGCACCTATTCAGCATAAATCTCTACAAACAGTTCATCTTCCCCCGGTTCAGGAGCATTTTGAGCCAATTCGGAACCTTCAAGAATCATTCTTTTAACTTCTTGGTCAATGTCTAAAATCGTGGATCTTCTCCAAATTATACTCAGCGAACATTGAATTTTCTAATACTAAACCTTGAATGCCTTGATTATAAGGCTTTTTAAAACATTGATGCGCAATTATTTATGACGCTGAGTATAGTTGAAGAAAAACAGGGTAAAATGGTGAGAGTTTTAAAACAAAATGGACACCCGGTATCTCTAAAGGGTATTAGTTTTATCTGACAAAAAAACAATATCCATAAGGAGGCCTGCGATGTCCGTGCTCAGTATAGCACCATATTTCCCCTTTCGTTGACTCAAAATTGTCAATAAATCGGTTTTTTCCAACGCCGCCGATGCTCAAGTCCAGGTGCAACTCGACAAGCGCTTTCAACCCATCTGCCATGGTTGCGGTCAGAAAGCCACTGGTGTCCACAGCACTGAGGCTCTCGGAGTAATTATTTCAAGAAGTATTGAGCCTTTGAAATATAAGCTTTACATTTATAAGATGGTATCATCCCCATCATACTCCTCCCCGAAGGGAAGGGAGGATGAATGGGCACTAGCGAGTTTAAAGCCTTTTATAGCTATACATCATAGCCAACACCTTTGTTTTTTTCTTCCCCAAGCTTCTGCCGGAATGAGGCACACCTGAATCAAAATAGACGCTGTCGCCTTCCTCCATGATGTATCTTGTCCCGTCATAAAGGAACTCATATTTCCCTTCCAGGACATAAATAAATTCTTCACCCTCATGTTGGAATATATCCTCCTCGTTGAAAGCTGATTTAACAATGTAAGGCTGCATGTTTTTGCCGGGCTTGGTATAACCAAGCGCCTCATATTTATATCCATAGGAAGAACCCAAAGTCTCAACAAACTTGCCTTTATTATTTTTTGTAAAGGAAATTCTAATATCGCTGAAATCTAACAAATTTTTGCTTAGAAGGTAGGCAACTTCCACTTCCAAAGCCATGGCTATCTTTTTCACCGTTGAATAGGGTGGCGCCTTTTTTGACCTTTCTATTTTGGATATGTATGACTTCGTAAATTCGGTGCGATCCGCCAGTTCCTTTAAGGTCATTTTTTTTTGTTTCCGGATAGCCTTGATATTTTTTCCTATTGATTCTTCATTCATAACCAACGTCCTCCAAAGGTTTGTTGGAACGGTTTACCTGTTACATGAAAAACAGCAAAGAAAATACCCTCTAGTGTCATGTCAAGTTTGACATGACGCAATAGATGTGATATACTTTTTTATA